>JAYSPJ010000341.1:0-13716 GCA_043722155.1 Bradyrhizobium sp. | reverse complement strand
CAGCTCGGACAGCGACATCACCTGGAAGCCGCCGGAGTCGGTCAGCATCGGGCCGTTCCAGCCGGTAAAGGTCTGCAAGCCGCCGAGGGCTGCAATGCGCTCGGCGCCCGGCCGCAGCATCAGGTGATAGGTATTGCCGAGCACGATATCGGCCCCGGCATCGCGCACCTCGCGCCAATGCATGCCCTTCATCGCGCCCGCGGTGCCGACCGGCATGAAGGCCGGCGTGCGCACCACGCCATGCGGCGTGGTCAGCTTACCGGCGCGCGCAGCACCGTCGGTCGCGATCAGTTCAAAGTGATTGGGCAGGGTCATGGGTCAGCTTATGGCGTGACAACGGCGTGCTGTTCAACCTCGTTGCATCGGATTTCCGCTCCGAAAGACGTTGACGCCATCAAAAATCTCCCTCATAAGCCCGCGCCATGACCGTGAACACCAAACGCACCGCGAAAACCGCAAAGCCCTGCCGGGCTTCGGGAGATTTGCGCGCGTAGTCGAACGACCCGCATCATCTTGAACCGAAGCCCCGCCTGAAAAGGTCCGGGGCTTTTTTATTGTCTGGAGCGTGACCCGGAAAAGCGGGCGCCGGTTTTCCCTCGGGACAAACGCCAAGCGTTTGCCCGGAGGTCATGCGCAAACAAAAGGAGAGCAAAGTGAAGAACGATCCCGTTGTTGCCATCGCCGGCGTGACCGGCGCCGTCGGCGCCGAATTCATCGCCACCATGGACCGGCGCGGCTTTCGCGTCGGCCGCCTCAAGGCGCTGGCGAGCGCGCGCTCGGCCGGCAAATCAATCGACTTTCGCGGGCAGCGAATCGTGATCGAGGAGCTCACCGAACACTCCTTCGACGGCGTCGACATTGCGCTGTTCTCGGCCGGCGGCGGCATTTCCAGGCGGTTTGCGCCTGTCGCCGTGAAGGCCGGCGCCGTCGTGGTCGACAACTCCTCGGCGTTCCGGATGGATCCCGACGTGCCGCTGGTGATCCCCGAGATCAATGCCAACAGGATCAGGGATCACAAGGGCATCATCGCCAATCCGAATTGCGCCGCGATTACCGCGCTGGTGCCGCTGTGGCCGATTCACAAGGCGAACCGCATCAAGCGCGTGATCCTGTCGACCTATCAGGCGGCCAGTGGTGCTGGCGCTGCCGCGATGGAAGAGCTGGTGGAATCGACCCGCGCCAGCCTCGACGGCGAGGCCTATTCGCCCAAGGTGATGCCGCATCCCTACGCCTTCAACCTGTTCAATCACAACACGGCGATCGACCCCGCGACCGGCTACAACGACGAGGAGACCAAGGTCATCCAGGAGACAAGGAAGATCTTCGAGGACCCGCGGATCGCCGTCGGCGTGACCTGCGTGCGGGTGCCGGTGCTGCGCGCGCATTGCGAGGCCATCACCTTCGAATGCGAAAACCCGATCACCGAGCACGAGGTGCGCGAGATTCTCTCAGGCGCTCCCGGCGTGAAGATCGTGGACGACCGGGTGAAGAACTACTTCCCGATGCCGATCGACGCCTCGGGCCAGGACGACGTGCTGGTCGGCCGCATCCGCCGGGATCTCAGCGATCCCTCGGGACATTCGATCTCGATGTTCGTGGCGGCGGACCAGCTATTGAAGGGAGCCGCGCTGAACGCGATCCAGATCGCGGAGTTACTGCCGCAGCGCGTGATGGCTTGACGGAATCCTCGGGTGGGCAAAGGCGCTCTTCGCGCCGTGCCCACCACGAGAGATCACGATGTGGATAAATGGTGGGAACGGCGCGAAGAGCGCCTTTTTCCACCGTACGTTTCAGGCGTTGCCTCGGAACAACAGGCAGGCATCGCCATACGAATAAAACCGGTAGCCGCTGTTGATCGCATGGGCGTAGGCCCGTTTCATGGTGTCGAGCCCGGAAAAGGCCGACACCAGCATGAACAGCGTCGAGCGCGGCAGATGAAAGTTGGTCAGCAGAATATCCACCGCGCGGAAACGATAGCCCGGCGTGATGAAGATCGCGGTGTCGGCGCTGAACGGCTGGATCAAGCCATCTTCCGCCGCAGCGCTTTCCAATAGCCGCAGCGAGGTTGTGCCGACCGCAACGATGCGGCCGCCCTTTGCCCGGGCCGCGTTCAAGGCGTCGGCGGTCTCCCGGGAAATGCTGCCCCATTCGGCATGCATCTTGTGGCCCGACGTGTCGTCCACCTTGACCGGCAGGAAGGTCCCCGCCCCGACATGCAGCGTGATCCGGTGAATCCCGACACCGCGCTTGCGCAGTGCTGCTTCCAGCGCGGGCGTAAAATGCAGTCCCGCGGTGGGGGCTGCGACCGCGCCTTCATTGGCCGCGAACATGGTCTGGTAGTCGGCGGCGTCGCGCTCGTCGGGGGCGCGCCTGGAGGCGATGTAGGGCGGCAGCGGCGGGCTGCCGAGATCTGATATCGCCTGATCCAGCGCCGGCCCGTGAAAGGAAAACGACAGCGTGACCTCGCCGTCATCGCCCTTGTGCTCGACCTGCGCATCGAGATGGCCGAGCAGGCATACCCTGCCGTCATGGCCGAAACGGACCACGTCGCCCGGCGACAGTTTCTTCGCCGGCTTCACCAGCGCCTGCCAGCGCGAGCCGTCGAGGCGCTTTATCAGCGTCGCCTCGATCTTCGGCTCGGTGTCGCGGCCGATGCGGCGTCCCCTGAGTTGGGCCGGGATCACCCTGGTGTCGTTCACGACCAACTGGTCGCCGGGCTCGAGCCATTGCGGCAGCTCCGCGACGGTACGGTCGAGCAAGCTCCCGTCGGGACGCACCGCCAGCAGGCGCGCGGCATCGCGCGGGCTGGCCGGGCGCAGCGCGATGTTGTCGGCGGGAAGGTCGAAGTCGAACAGATCGGTGCGCATGGCGCTATGCGCTCCAGCATGTCTCGGAACGTCATTCCGGAGGCCGCGCAACGCGCGGCAATCCGGAGTCTGATGCCAGCTCGGGATTCCGGGTTCAGCCCCTACGGGGGCTGCCCCGGAATGACGAGTCTGGTTCTTACGCCGCGTCCAGCGCCATGCGGGCCTTGACGATCTTGTCCGGATTCTGCACCGGCTCGCCGCGCTTGATCTTGTCGACGTTGTCCATGCCCTCGGTCACCTTGCCCCACACCGTGTACTGGTTGTTGAGGAACGAGGCGTCGTCGAAGCAGATGAAGAACTGGCTGTCGCCGGAATCCGGGCTGGCGGCGCGCGCCATCGAGGTGGTGCCGCGCACGTGCGGCTCCTTGTTGAACTCGGCCTTCAGCTTCTTGCCGGAACCGCCGGTGCCGGTGCCCTGCGGGCATCCGGTCTGCGCCATGAAGCCCTCGATCACGCGATGGAACACGATGCCGTCGTAAAAGCCCTCGCGCACCAGTTCCTGGATCCGGGCGACGTGGCCGGGCGCCAGGTCGGGACGCATTTCGATCTTGACGGGCCCCTGGGTGGTTTCGAGGATCAAAGTATTTTCGGTGTCAGCCATGCTCTGTGCTCTGCGGGTTTGGGTGGGAGTTTCTTGCGATATCTGAATGGGACGGTAAACGGACGGCCGGCGATGGCGCCGCCCAGCGCTTCGGTAAATGGCAACGGCGTGCAGCGTTGCAACGTCTCCATCACGGCCACGCGGTAGATCAAACGGTCATTATCGGTGGCGTGTTCCGATTCATGGGTGATTTTCGGACGTCCTGATATCGCGCCCTCGCGGTTGAAGCTGACGACCACGGTGATGTCGATCTGATTGGCGCGCGAGGGCGGCGGCGGCTTCCAGCAGGAATGCAATTTCGCAAATACGTCCCTGATGGTGTCGAGCCGCTCCGGCTGGCCTTGCGCCGATCCGGTCCATGGCAGCAACAGCAGCGCCGCGGCAAACCAGAGGATCGGTTTGCGACGCGGCGCCATCATCGCTTACTTGATGTCGGATGCGACTTGCACCTTCACCATTTTGTCGGGGTCGACCACCGTCCCGCCGGACGATCCCGGCGGCGCCTTCTTCAGCTTGTCGACGACGTCCATTCCGGACACCACTTCGCCGATCACGGTGTACTGGCCGTTGAGGCTCGCGCCCTCCGCGAACATGAAGAAGAACTGGGAGTTGGCGGTATCGACGCTGTCGCCGCGGCGCGCCATGCCGACAATGCCGCGGGTGAACGGCACCTTGGAGAATTCCTGCTTCAGGTTCGGATATTTCGAACCGCCGGTGCCGTTGAAATTCTGGCCGTCGCCGGTCTGCGCCATGAAGCCATCCATCACCCGATGGAACGGCACGTTGTTGTAAAAACCCTCGCGCGCCAGCTGCTTGATCCGCTCGGCGTGCTGGGGCGCGATGTCGGTGCGCAGCTTGAACACGATGCGGCCCTTGGTGGTGTCGATGACGATCGCATTCGCCTTGTCGAGATTGGCGGGCAGCGGTTGCGCGAGCGCGGGGGCCGCGCAGATCAGCGCGGCGAGCAGGCCAAGAATTCGGATCATGAAAACTCCGGTTCAGAGAAAGCGGGTCAGGTGGCGAATTTGGTCTTGAGGGCGGCTGCAACCGCCGGCGGCACGAACGCCGAGACGTCGCCGCCCATGGCAGCGATCTGCCGCACCAGTGTGGCGGTGATCGGGCGAACCGCCACCGAAGCCGGCAGGAACACCGTGTGCACCCCGGGCGCCATGGTCTCGTTCATGCCCGAAATCTGCATCTCGTAGTCGAGGTCGGTGCCGTCGCGCAGGCCCCGAATCAGGATGGCGGCGCCCGCCTTCTGGGCCGCCGTGACGGTCAAATTGTCGTAGGTGGTGCAATCGAACGCGCAATGGGCGGCGGCGGCGACGGGGGCGAACACCCGCTCGACCATTTCCAGCCGTTCCTCGGTCGAAAATAGCGGTTTTTTGCCGGGATGGACCCCGATGGCGACGATCAGCCGGTCGCACAGCCCGACGGCGTGCCGGACCACATCCAGATGTCCATTGGTGACGGGGTCGAATGAGCCGGGATACAGGGCGATACGGGGCATAAACCCCTCTACCCCGCCCGGCGTGGCCCCGCAAGCCGGGTTGGTTCCAGTCCTGCGGGGCAATCGCCCTGTTTTTATATTCCGCCCGTCCCTGAACCACTTGCTGGGTCGCGGCGTCATCCAGCCAGGCAGGCCATGTTTCATCCCGGTATCGGCGACGAAACAAAACTCCGGCGGGACGAAACCATTTTGACAGCTGGCGAAGACATCCGGAAACCGGCTCTGGCTATCAGTTGACCAACGAAACGGCGGGCCAAAAGGCCCAGTGACAGGGGACCGTCATGATCAAGACTTTTTCAGCCATCGCCATCGCAGCGCTCATTGCGGCCGCGCTGACCGTTCTGCCCGGCTTTGCCCCGCAGGTTGAAGCCAGCGTACCGGTAGCCCTCGCCAAGGGCGACCGCCTGGACATCAAGCAGATCGGCCCCACCTGCTCGCAGCAGGCCTGGCCGAACTTTGAAGCTGCCTGCCTGCGCATCGCCGGCAAGAAGACCATGATCCGGGAAGCCCGGCTGGTCACCGCCGACCGCACGCCATAACGGCGCCGGCCTTACCAATTCAGCTGCCAGGTTGCTCTGGTTCGAGGTCCCCGGGATGCCCCCCGGGGGCCTCGTCGATTCCGGCGGGCCCCAGCGGGGCGAATGGTGAGTGGCGAATCGGGAAACCTCTATTCGCCACTCGCATTTCCATTGCCGCTTTCGGCCTCCTCGCCGATGTGCTCGACCGACACCACATGCTCGTCCTCGGCGGTGTCGAACACGATGACGCCCTGGGTCGAGCGGCCAGCGATCCGGATGCCCTCGACCGGACAACGGATCAGTTGACCCTTGTCGGTCACCAGCATGATCTGGTCTGAGTCCTCGACCGGGAACGACGCCACCAGCTTGCCGTTGCGGTTGTTGACGGACATCGCGACGATGCCTTTGCCGCCGCGGCCGGTGGTGCGGTATTCGAACGACGAGGTGCGCTTGCCGTAGCCGTTGACCGACACGGTGAGCACGACCTGCTCCTGCGCCGACATCTCGATGTAGCGCTCGGAACTGAGCTGAATGGCGCCGGAGCTCTCCTCGGCTTCGGTTTCCGCGCCCTCTTCGGCCGCGGCTTCGCCCGCCACGGCGCGACGCATTTTCAGATAGGCCGACCGCTCGTCCGATGACGCCTCGACGTGGCGCAGGATCGACAGCGATATGAGCTTGTCGCCCTCGGGCAACGCGATGCCGCGCACGCCCATCGAGGTGCGGCCCGAAAACACCCGCACGTCGGTGACGGGGAAGCGGATGCACTGGCCGCCGGCGGCGGTCAGCAGCACGTCGTCGTGCTCGGTACAGATCTGCACGTCGACGATCGCCTCGTCGGGATCGAGCTTCATGGCGATGATGCCGGAACGCCTGACGTCGACGAAGTCCGACAGCTTGTTGCGGCGGACATTGCCGCCGGTGGTGGCGAACATCACGTCGAGATTGGCCCAGGAGGATTCGTCCTCGGGCAGCGGCATGATGGTGGTGATGCGTTCGCCCTGCTCCAGCGGCAGGATGTTGATCAGGGCCTTGCCGCGGCCATTCGGCGCCGCCACCGGCAGGCGCCAGACCTTCTCCTTGTAGACCTGTCCGCGCGACGAGAAGAACAGCACCGGCGTATGGGTCGAGGCCACGAACAGGCGGCTGACGAAATCCTCGTCGCGGGTCTGCATGCCGGAACGGCCCTTGCCGCCGCGGCGCTGCGCGCGATAGGCCGACAGCGGCACGCGCTTGACGTAGCCGGCGTGCGAGACCGTGACCACCATGTCCTCGCGCTGGATCAGGTCCTCGTCCTCGACCTCGCCCTCATGCTCGATGATGACGGTCTTGCGCGGGGTGGCGAATTCGGATTTCACGTCGGCAAGTTCGGTCTTGATGATGGCCTGCACGCGGGCGCGCGAGCGCAGGATGTCGAGGTAGTCGGCGATTTCCACCGCCAGTTTGTCGAGTTCTTCGCCGATCTCCTCGCGGCCGAGCGCCGTCAGGCGCGCCAGGCGCAGATCGAGGATGGCCTTGGCCTGCTCGAACGACAGCCGTGCGGTGCCGTCTTCCGCGAGCCGATGCCGGGGATCGTCGATCAGCGTGATCATGGCGGCGACGTCCTTGGCCGCCCAGTCGCGCGTCATCAGGGTGTCGCGCGCGGTGTTGGGATCGGGCGAGGTCCGGATCACGTGGATGATCTCGTCGATATTGGCCACGGCGATGGCGAGACCGACCAGGATGTGGGCGCGGTCGCGCGCCTTGTTGAGCAGGAATTTGGTGCGGCGGGTCACCACCTGCTCGCGGAACGCGATGAACAGCGTCAGCAGGTCCTTCAGGTTCATCACCAGCGGCCGGCCGGCGTCGAGCGCCACCACGTTGGCGCCGAAATTGGTCTGCAGCGGCGTGAAGCGATAGAGCTGGTTCAGGACCACTTCGGGCACCGCATCGCGCTTCAGTTCGACGACGACGCGAAAGCCGTCGCGGTCGGATTCGTCGCGCAGATCGGAGATGCCCTCGATCTTCTTCTCGCGCACCAGCTCGGCGATGCGCTCGACCATGGTGGCCTTGTTCACCTGGTAGGGAATTTCCGAGATGATGATGGCTTCGCGGTCCTTGCGGATCGGTTCGATCGACACCTTGCCGCGCATCACGATCGAGCCGCGCCCGAGATGATAGGCCGAGCGAATGCCCTGGCGTCCGAGGATGATGCCGCCGGTCGGGAAATCCGGTCCCGGAATGATGTGGATGAGATCGTCGATCGAGAGCGCGGGATCGTCGATCAGCGCGACGCAGGCGTCGATCACCTCGCCGAGATTGTGCGGCGGAATGTTGGTGGCCATGCCGACCGCGATGCCGCCGGCGCCGTTGACCAGCAGGTTTGGAAATTTCGCCGGCAGCACCCGCGGTTCGCGGAAGGAGCCGTCGTAGTTGTCCTGGTAATCGACGGTGTCCTTGTCGATGTCGTCGATCAGCAACTGCGCGATCTTGGTCAGCCGGGATTCGGTGTACCGCATCGCGGCGGCCATATCGCCGTCCACCGAGCCGAAATTGCCCTGGCCGTCGATCAGCGGCACGCGCATGGAAAAGTCCTGCGCCATGCGGACCATCGCGTCGTAGACCGACTGGTCGCCATGCGGATGGTATTTACCGATCACATCGCCGACGGTGCGCGCCGACTTGCGATACGGCTTGTTCCATTCGAAGCCGTTCTCGTACATCGCGTAGAGAATCCGGCGATGCACCGGCTTCAATCCGTCGCGCGCATCGGGCAGCGCCCGCGCCACGATCACGCTCATGGCGTAATCGAGGTAGGAGCGTTTCATCTCGTCGAGGATGGATACGGGACGAATATCCGAGGGCGCCGGCGGTTCGCCGGGCTTCGTATCTTCAGGGTCAGGCAAAGGGGAAATCCGGTCAGTTTTGGCTCAGAATCATATAGCGTATCGAGGCCTTTCTAACCACCCCTAACTGATCTTCGCCAGCGGTTTTTCCCTTCGTTTTTTCATGGACTTAACCGGCCGTTGCGGCCTCCCGCCGAAGCCGCTGAACCAACCGCTCGACGCAGCCGAAAAAGCAATGGGCGCAGGCCGCCCCGGGTGACGGCTTCAGGAGCCGAACAGGACCTCGTGCATGAGCCGGCCGGGCAGCAGCGTGAACAGCCCGGCCAGCAGCAGGGCGCCGACATAGATCGAGATCATCGTGATCTTGTGGGCGCGCACGCGATGCGCGCGGGCCGCCACCGCCACCACCATGACGGGCGCGAACACCGACAGCAGGTGGATCGGGCTCCACGGCCCCCACAATCGGATACCATGGATCAGAAACGAGGAAGCGCTGATCACCAGCATCAGCACGACCCAGACCTACCCCAGGGTCCGGTGCGGCAGCGTACCCTTTGGCGCGGCCAACTGAACCGCGCCGAGCACGAAGGCCGCCAATGCGGCGAAGCCGTGCACCTGGATTGCGGGAGCGGCGTTCAAGAGCGGCGCGAGTGACATCCAAAACCCTGCGGGACCTGAGGCGAAGATTGATGTAATAGATATTTACACCTATCTTTCCACTGTCAAATTCATTCGCAGCGCAGCGATCCAGTCCTCCCGGTCCAGCGGGCCGCGCAGGCGAACGCGTGCCGCGCAGACGAACGACCGCCCGGCGGTAACGTCCGCCGCCTGGCCGAAGGCCCGATCAGAACGGAATGTCGTCGTCCATGTCGCTGTTGCGGGCGCCGGCCGCCACCGCGCGGCGCGGTGCGGCGCTGGGACCGCTGGAGGGACCGCCGGAGCCGAAATCGCCGCCGGACTCCTCGGGACCGAAACTGCCGCCCCCGCCGCCGGCGCCGCTGCGGCCGTCGAGCATGGTCAGCGTCGAGTTGAATCCCTGCAGCACCACCTCGGTCGAGTATTTCTCGACGCCGGCCTGATCGGTCCATTTGCGGGTCTGCAGCGCGCCTTCGATGTAAACCTTGGCGCCCTTCTTGAGATACTGCTCGACGATCTTGCAGAGCGGCTCGGAGAAGATCACCACCCGGTGCCACTCGGTCTTTTCCTTGCGCTCGCCGGTAGCCTTGTCACGCCAGGTTTCGGAGGTCGCCACACTCAGATTGGCGATCGGCCGCCCGTCCTGGGTCCGCCGGATTTCCGGATCCTTGCCGAGATTTCCGACCAGAATCACCTTGTTTACGCTTCCCGCCATCGCCGCTCTCCACTCCTGGAATTCACTGAACTGTCCGGATCCGCAAGCCGCCGGCTTGAACTCCGGGATTGCCTTGGATCCTTGGGGACCACCTTGAAACCGACCCTATACGCTCGCAGGCACCGCGAGCCCCGGCGATCCCCGGTTATCCACATATAGCATTCCGGATGGCAATGTTCCAGTTTTGTTCCGAGCATCCCCAAAATTGCGAGATCGCGGCGGTACCTCAGTGCGGTAGCGGCGTCGTCCAGCGCCAAAGTTCCATCCGGTTCCCTGCGGGTTCCCGAATTCGGCAAGCAAATCATTAACTTCCGATCGTGCACTTCGCGGCCGAGTGTGGTATTTCGGAGACGGTTTTTTCTGTTGAATCGGATATTGTCATTCTCGGAAATTGAAATCGATTGGGCGCTCGCACCCAAAAATCAAACCGCTTCGGGACCTGAGGAAGCGGATCAAACTGGAGAGACTGAGATGAAGAAATTCTTGCTGGGTACCGTTGGTTTGGTGGCGCTGAGCCTGTCCGCGCCGGCATCGGCCGCTGATCTCGCCGCCCGTCCCTACACCAAGGCGGCGCCGCAGATGATGGCAGCCTATTACGACTGGAGCGGTTTCTACGTCGGCATCAACGGCGGTTGGGGATCGAGCCGCAAGTGCTGGGACTTCACCAATACGGCCGGCGTATTCGTCGCCGCTGAAGGTTGCCACAATGCAACCGGCGGCACCGTCGGCGGTCAGATCGGTTATCGCTGGCAGGCCTCTTCCTGGGTGTTCGGCGTGGAAGCGCAGGGCAACTGGGCTGATTTCAAGGGCCGCAACACCAGCCTGTTCAACCCGATCTTCGGCAACGACACCCGCGTCGACGCCTTCGGCCTGTTCACCGGCCAGGTCGGTTACTCCTTCAACAACGCCCTGCTCTACGTAAAGGGCGGCGCCGCCGTGACTTCGGATCGCTATCGTTCGTACGCGGTTGCCACCAACACCATCGTCACCAACAATGTCGACGACACCCGCTGGGGTGGCGTGATCGGCGTCGGTCTGGAATATGGCTTCGCCCCGAACTGGTCGGCTGCCATCGAATACGATCACATGTTCATGCAGGACAAGCGCTACACCTTCATCAACAACGGCCTTGGTGGCGGCGGTGCGGCCGGCGTGCTGTTCGGCACCGACAAGATCCGTCAGGACGTCGATCTGGTCACCGCCCGCATCAACTACCGCTGGGGTGGCCCGGTCGTCGCGAAGTACTGATCTTCGCTTCACCTGATTTCCTAAAATTGAGAAAAGGCCGGCCTTGCGCCGGCCTTTTTGTTGTTCGCGGCACTGCCACCTGCTGCCATGGCAACCGCTACTCTGTTTTGACGCGTTTTCTTCACGCGAACCGGTTCCCACTTCCCTTGAAAACGCCATGAGCCCAACAAACCGTTGATGGCTCGCGAGGAGCACTGGAAATCCTTTCCCGTTCTTCCTATGTTCCGAGCTCACCCATTGGCGACCGATCCCGGCATCCCCGGCGATGCGCGCCCGAACGCTGCGCGGTCCAGCGCGCCAGGAAATGCCTGCTATGGACGAAGTGATCAGGGCGAAGCGCCAATCGGCCTCGGGCTCCGGCATGCGCGCGATAACGATTCGCGGCGCGCGTGAGCACAACCTCAAAAACGTCGACCTTGAGATACCCAGAGACAAGCTCGTCGTGTTCACCGGGCTGTCCGGCTCCGGCAAGTCCTCGCTCGCCTTCGATACCATCTATGCCGAGGGCCAGCGGCGCTACGTCGAATCGCTGTCGGCCTATGCCCGCCAGTTCCTCGAGATGATGCAGAAGCCCGACGTCGACCAGATCGACGGGCTGTCCCCCGCCATTTCCATCGAGCAGAAGACGACTTCGAAAAACCCGCGCTCGACCGTCGGCACCGTGACCGAGATCTACGACTACATGCGGCTGCTGTGGGCGCGGGTCGGCGTGCCCTACTCGCCCGCCACCGGCCTGCCGATCGAGAGCCAGATCGTCTCGCAGATGGTCGACCGCGTGCTGGCGCTGCCGGAGGGCACGCGGCTCTATCTGCTGGCGCCGGTCGTGCGCGGCCGCAAGGGCGAGTACCGCAAGGAGCTCGCCGAATATCTCAAGAAGGGATTCCAGCGCGTCAAGATCGACGGCGCCTTCCATGAGCTTTCGGAAGCGCCGGTTCTCGACAAGAAATTCCCGCACGACATCGACGTGGTGGTCGACCGCATCGTGGTCCGCCCGGACATCGGCCAGCGGCTGGCGGAAAGTTTTGAGACCGCGCTGAAACTCGCCGAGGGGCTCGCCGTGATCGAATATGCCGATACGCCCGCGCCTCAGCCATCATCCTTCGAGACGCGCCCCGCGGGCGCTCCTCAGGATGAGGACGGAGGGCGTCGCACGAGAGCGACCAAGAAAGGCTCCCCTCATCCTGAGGAGGCGCAAAGCGCCGTCTCGAAGGATGAGGTTGCGACAAAAAAGGTCGCGAAGATTCACGACAAGAGCGGACCGGAGCGGATCCTGTTCTCCGAAAAGTTCGCCTGCCCGGTGTCCGGCTTCACGATTCCGGAAATCGAGCCCAGACTCTTCTCATTCAACAATCCCTACGGCGCGTGTCCTGCCTGCGGCGGCCTCGGCGTCGAGCAGCACATCGACGAGGAGCTGGTCATTCCCGACAAGGAACTGACCCTGCGCAAGGGCGCGATCGCGCCGTGGGCGAAATCGTCCTCGCCCTATTACCTCCAGACCCTGACCGCGCTCGGCAAATTCTACAAGTTCACGCTCGACACCAAGTGGAAGGACCTGACCAGGAAGGTGCAGCAGGCGCTGCTGCACGGCTCCGGCGACGACGAAATCAAGTTCTCCTATGAAGACGGCGTGCGCTCCTACGACACCAAAAAGCCGTTCGAGGGCGTCATCACCAATCTCGACCGCCGCTACCGCGAGACCGAAAGCGAATGGGCGCGCGAGGAACTCGGCAAGTACTTCTCCGACATCCCCTGCGAGGGCTGCCACGGCTACCGGCTGAAGCCGGAAGCGCTGTGCGTCAAGATCGGCGGCAAGCACATCGGCGAAATCTCGGAACTGTCGGTGCGCCGCGCCGGCGAGTGGTTCGAGACTGTGCCGAAGGCGCTCAATGCGCAGCAGAACGAGATCGCCGCGCGCGTGTTGAAGGAAATCCGCGAGCGGCTGTCGTTCCTGCTCGATGTCGGCCTGAATTACCTGACGCTGGCGCGCGCCTCCGGCACCTTGAGCGGCGGCGAAAGCCAGCGCATCCGGCTGGCGTCGCAGATCGGCTCGGGCCTGACCGGCGTGCTCTATGTGCTGGACGAGCCATCGATCGGCCTGCACCAGCGCGACAATGCGCGGCTGCTGGAAACCCTGAAGCGGCTGCGCGACCTCGGCAATACCGTGATCGTGGTCGAGCATGACGAGGACGCCATTCGCCTCGCCGACTACGTCGTCGACGTCGGCCCCGGCGCCGGCGTCCATGGCGGCAACATCGTCGCCCAGGGCACGCCCGCCGACGTCATGAACAATCCGAACTCGCTGACCGGGAAATATCTCACCGGCGAATTGTCGGTCGAGATTCCCGAGCGCAAGCCGCCGAACCATCGCCGCACCATCAAGGTGATCAACGCCCGCGGCAACAACCTGAAGAACGTCTCGGCGGAAATTCCGCTGGGGCTGTTCACCTGCGTGACGGGCGTCTCCGGCGGCGGCAAGTCGACGCTGCTGATCGACACCCTCTACAAGGCGATCGCGCGAAAACTCAACAACGCCAGCGAGGGCGCCGCCCCGCACGACCGCATCGAGGGCCTCGAACATATCGACAAGATCATCGACATCGACCAGTCGCCGATCGGCCGCACCCCGCGCTCCAACCCCGCCACCTATACCGGCGCCTTCACGCCGATCCGCGAATGGTTCGCCGGCCTGCCCGAGTCCAAGGCGCGCGGCTACGAGCCCGGCCGCTTCTCCTTCAACGTCAAGGGCGGCCGCTGCGAGGCCTGCCAGGGCGACGGCGTCATCAAGATCGAGATGCACTT
>JAYSPJ010000340.1:0-9269 GCA_043722155.1 Bradyrhizobium sp. | reverse complement strand
ATCGTTTCGAGCCGCTCTTCGCGCATCCGTAGCGCAGCTCGGCCGCCACGATGATGCTGGTGCAGATGTTGTCCTCGCCCACCTTCGCGATCCGCTTCGCGGCTTTGCCCTGCGGGTTCCTGATCAGGTCGGAAATGATGTTGGCGTCCAGCATGTAGGAGGTCAAAACATGTTCTCCCGCGCCGGCACGGGATCGTCGATGTCAGGAAGCTTCTCCTCGATCGGCTTCATCGACTTGAGCAGGGCGACCAGTCCGCGCTTGCGCACCGGCTCGATCACCAGACGATCGCCATCGCGGTGCATGATCGCCTCATCGCCCGGCAGTTCGAACTCGACGGGAATACGGACCGCCTGGTTGCGGCCATTGCGGAACAGTTTGACGTGCCTCCGCTCGGACATCGTTTTTCCCTGCGGCATATGCCAAAGACACATGCCGTACCGCGCTTGATTGCAACGACCCCCTGCCACCCGACGGGCAAATCAGATCGATTGCTGTTCCGCCAAGATCAAGCTCCTTTTGCAAAAATATTCTGATTTTCCGAAATCGCAAATCAGTCTATATCCACCGCGTCCCGTCCCACCAAGAGGGGCGTTTCGCGAACGTCACGGACGTAGGGCGCGGGATGCGGTGGACGCAGCGGCGCGCGAGACGGGCGGGCCTGCGGCGTACGGCGAAATCGTGTGGTTCTGACACCCCGACGCTGGTGTCAAGTTCGCGCCAAGGCGCGCGGATGACGGTGGCAAGAAAGCCCGGTCACCGGGGAGATCACGTATAAGCCGTAAAGCCATTGCGTGGGGAATGCCGGGTGATTCCGGTGTGACCTGACTAACGCGTGTGCGTTCTACCACACCCATTGCACACGCGGCTATCGGGCGCATCGGGCGCCCGGCATTCCCCGCGCCCTCTTCATGGAGAGGGCGGCAAGCTCCTGGCAAAACCCGGGCGACACGCGCTGCGGGAACGTGGACTCACATTTGAAATCGGTACTCCGTCATTTCGAGCCAACGGGTCGCGCGAACGCGCGCCCGATATTGCACTGGAATTTGCGCGAGCGTGTATTTCGCCTTGAGTTGAATGGGCAGGCACAAGCGTGCAAAGGTAGCCAACGTCCTCATCAGGCTCGCCATCCATGACCCCACCCACCGTCACGGCCTCGCAAGTCCGCAGCATGCTGCTGCTGCGCGATGAAATCGCGCTGCTCGATCTGCGGTCCGAGGCCGTCTTTGCGTCAGGCCATCCGCTGTTTGCCGCCAACATGGCGGCCGACCGGATCGCGCTCGAAGCCGAGGCGAGATTGCCGCGCAAGGAGGCGCCGATTGTTCTCTACGACGCCGGCGAAGGCCTTGTTGCGCAGGCGGCGGATCGCTTGACGGCATTGGGCTACACCGACGTTCGTCAGCTCGACGGGGGACTGCAGGCCTGGCAGCAAGCGGGCTACGAACTCTTTCAGGATGTGAACTCCTACGCCAAGGCGTTTGGCGAACTGGTCGAGTCCCGCCGCCACACGCCCTCGCTGCCCGCGGACGAGGTCGCGGCCCTGATGGCGGGCAAGGCCAATATCGCGATTCTCGATGTCCGGCGGTTCGACGAATATGCCACCATGAACATCCCGGGCTCCGTCAGCGTGCCGGGCGCCGAACTGGTGCTGCGCGCCGGCCGTGTCGCACCGGATCCCGCGACCACCATCATCGTCAATTGCGCCGGTCGCACCCGCTCCATCATCGGCGCCCAGTCGCTGATCAATGCCGGCGTCGCCAACAAGGTGGTGGCGTTGCGCAACGGCACGATCGGCTGGACGCTGGCCAGGCAAACCCTCGAGCATGGCGCGGACCGGCGCGGCGAGGTCGGCCCCTTCGAGGGCGCGCAAGCCAATGCCCGCGACGTCGCCTATCGCGCCGGCGTGAAACATGTCGGCCCGGAGGAAGCGATGGCGCCGGGCGCGCAGACCCGTCGCACGCTCTATCGTTTCGACGTTCGCTCTTCGGAAGAATATGCGGCCGGCCACATCGCCGGTTTTCGTCATTATCCGGGCGGCCAGCTGGTGCAGGAGATCGACATGGCCGCGCCGGTGCGCGGCGCGCGCATTCTCTTGACCGACGACAGGGGCGTGCGGGCCGACATGACCGCGTCCTGGCTCGCGCAAATGGGCTGGGAAACCTACGTGCTCGACGGCGGCTATGACGGCGCGCTGGAAGTGGGGCCGCCGGAGGTCTTGCCAAAACCCGATCCGGCACACCGCTACCGGCGTCCCTATGAGGGCACCGGTGTCGATACCGGCGCCATGCAGGCCTATCTCGATTGGGAATACGGCCTGGTCGAACAGCTCCGGCGCGACGCCAGCCACGGGTTTTTTGTGATTTGAGCCGAGGCCGCGGTCGCAATGCGCCGAGAGTTTCAATTTTGCGATAGAAGCCATAACGACATTGAGCTTCGCGCGCTGCCAAAAGCATCTAGTCTGTGCACCGAATCCGCAGAACGATATGAGGAGCGCCGCGCGATGGCAGACCTGGCCGCCAAGCCGAAAGACAAGACGTCGTCGCCGCCGTCGTGGCCCGACGACGTCTACCGCATCCTCAAGGAAGCGGACGTGCGGCAAGTCGGGATGGTGCCGGATGCCGGCCATAGCCGTCTCATTCGCGCCTTCGAGGCTGACCCGGACACACGCCTCGTCACCCTGACGACCGAAGAGGAAGGCGTGGCCATGCTGGCCGGCGCCTGGCTCGGCGGACAGCGCGGCGTCCTGCTGCTGCAGTCGAGCGGCGTCGGCAACTGCATCAACATGCTGTCGCTGCCCGCGATATGCCACATGCCGCTTCTGATGCTGGTGACGATGCGCGGCGACTGGGGCGAGTTCAACCCGTGGCAGGTCCCGATGGGCCAGGGCACGCAGGCTGCACTCGAGGCCATGGGCGTCATCGTGACGCGAGCGGACGATCCCGACCTCGTCGCGCCGACCGTCTGGGGTGCCGCGAATCTCGCCTTCAACACCTGGCGGCCGGCCGCGGTCCTGATCGGGCAGCGGGTGCTCGGCGCCAAGAACTTCAAGGAGCTGGCGCGCAAATGACCAATCCGAATGCACTGCTGCATCGTCGCGATGTCGTCGTCGAACTGCTGCGCGACCGCGGCGATATTCTCGTCATCGCCGGTCTCGGCGCGCCGAACTGGGACGTCTCGGCCGCCGGCGACCACGCCAACAATTTTCCGCTGTGGGGGGCCATGGGCGCCGCCTCGATGATGGGGCTGGGCCTGGCGCTGGCGCAGCCGAAGCGCAAGGTGCTGGTGATCACCGGCGACGGCGAGATGCTGATGAGTATCGGCGCGCTCGCCACCATCGCGGTCGAAAAGCCGCCGAATCTGACCATCGCGGTGCTCGACAACGAGCGGTTCGGCGAGACCGGCATGCAGAAGACCCATACCGCCGCCGGCGTCGACCTCGCCGCCATGGCGCTGGCTGCCGGTATTCGAACCTCGCGCGTCGTCAGAACGGCGGAAGAGGTGACGGCGATCCGCGATCTCGTCCATCAGGGCAAGGGACCTGTTTTCGCGCAGGTGAAGATCGATCCCGAGGCGTTGGTCTTCACCTTGCCGCCGGCCGATGGCGGCATCCTGACCACGCGCTTTCGGCAATCCGTTCTTGGCGATGAGGCACTCTACAACTGAAGACAACAACTGAGAAAAACCGATCGGTCGCACAAGACTGACGGCGGGGAGGGGGACGATGCGGCGCCTGTTTTCGCTCGCGTTCACGCTGGCAATGGCTTTATCCGCTGCCGCCGCGCACGCCCAAACGGCCTGGCCGGCCAAGCAGATCAGGATCCTGGTCGGCTACGCGGCCGGCGGAAGTACCGATGTGACGGCGCGCATCATCGCGCCGGCGCTGTCCGAGCGCCTCGGTCAGCCGGTCATCATCGAGAACCGGCCGGGGGCGGGCGGCAACATCGCTGCCGATGCCACCGCGAAGGCGGATCCGGACGGTTACACGCTGCTGATGACGACGAGCTCGACGTTTGCGGCCAATCCGAGCCTCTACAAAAGCCTGCCCTTCAACGTCCAGACGGATTTCGCGCCGATCACGCTGACCGCCTTCATCCCGAATCTGCTGGTCGTCAATCCCTCGGTTCCGGCGAACAATGTTGCTGACTTCATCGCCTACCTGAAGGCCAATCCCGGCAAGCTGAACTTCGGCTCGGCCGGCAACGGCACCTCCCAGCATATCGCCGGCGAGTTGTTCAATTCGCTGGCCGGCGTACGCATGATGCACATTGCCTATCGCGGCGGCGCTCTGGCCGTGAATGACCTCTTGGGCGGGCAACTCCAGGTGATCTTCGCCCCGCTGGTCGAGGTGTTGCAGCTGGTGCGGACCGACAAGGTCAGAGCGCTCGGCATTACCACGACGAAGCGATCGCCGTTGTTGTCGGATGTTGCCCCGATCGCCGAGACCTTGGGGGGCTACGAGGTTGCGCTCTGGAATGGACTGGTTGCGCCGGCGAAAACCCCGCCGGAGATTATCGACCGGATCAACCGGGCGGCGGTCGACGCATTGCGCTCGGCCGAGTTGAAGGCGAAATTGGCCGAGCAGGGCAGCGAGCCCGTCGGCAACACGCCCGCGGAATTCAAGGCCTTCATCGACAGCGAACTGGTCAAATGGCGACGGCTGGTGGAGATCTCCGGCGCCATCGTGCAATAAGAAAACAGGCTCAACCCGCCATCCTGATGTTCCAGAGGCCTTCTTTGGCAAGCGCTTCGATCTCGGAAATGATGAGCGCCGAGATCGTGCTCGTCGCGATCGATGACGGACGTGCGATCGGCGACGCCAGAATGAGTTCGCGGGAAATTGCCGGGTTCACCAGCGCCGCCATCTCCAGCCGCTTCGCCGCCAGCTCGGCGCGAATCGCGGACGCCGGCAACAGCGTGTAGCCCAGCCCCTCTTCCATCAGGGCGATCTGGGCGCGGTATGAATCGGCTTCGATCATGGCGTCGAGCGTCAGCTTCTTGCGTGCAACGGCCTTTTCGAGCAGCGCGCGCAGGCCGTGCGAAATACTGGGAAGGATCAGCCTTTGCTTGACCAGCCACTCCAGTTCGACCTGCTTCTTCTTAGCCAGGCCCGACCCCGGCGGACCGACGACGGCGAGGTCCTCGCGTCCGATCGAATGCACGGAAAGATGCAGGTCATCGGCGGGACCGTAGGTGATGGCGAGATCCATCTCTCCCCGGTGCAGCCATTCAACCAGATGGCCGCCGTAGCTTTCCACGATGCGCAGCGAGATATCGGGAAGGTCGGTGATGATCCGGCGCGCCAGTCGCCCCGACAGCACGGCGCTGACCGTCGGCACCAGGCCGAGGATGACCCGTCCGGATGGTTTCCCGCTCGCCGATTGAATATCGTCGCGCACCTGTTCGATCTGGCGCACCAGGCCGGTGGTGCGGTCGAGCAGTATTTGACCGGCGCTGGTCAACAGCATGCCGCGTCCGTTGCGGATGAAAAGCTCGACCCGAAGCTCGTGCTCGAGCAGCTTGATATGCCGGCTGAGCGCAGGCTGGGCGGCCCGCAGCCGGTCCGCCGCCTTGCTCAGACTTCCGAGCTCCGCGACCGCCCGGAAGGTGCGCAATTGTTTGAGATCCATCCGCTATCCCGGGGTCACTTTCTCAGGCCCTTGTTTTCTTGGTCGCCTTCTTGACGGGTTTCGTGATCGTTTTTTTGGCCGGCGGCGGGGCCTCGGCCGCATGGCGCATCGATCGCGCGTAACTGTCGGCGGCATTGTCGGCGGAAATCTGCAGCCGCCGGGCGGCGACGGTGGCCTGCTCCATGGTGCTTTTCGCGATCAGCTTCAATCGGGCCTTGGCCTCGCCATTTCCAGTCCTGGCGACGAGACCGGCGTAGCGATCCCGCCGTTTTTTGGCGGCGGTCATCAGGGCCTTGTATTGTTGCTTCGCAAGCTGCCGGATTACGACATCCAGATCGGCGTCCGCCATTTTTGATTCCCCAACTGCCATCTCGGCATTCCGTTCGGTCAACTATGCAATTGCCGAGAGTGCATTGCAAATAGGCAGCAGGCGGCTCGCGTACCGGCCTCAGTTCCCCGGCCCATAGCGCCGCAGCGCCTCCAGGGTGAGGCCTTTGCCGACCGCGCCAAACGTGTCGCCTTCGACGATCCGGGCCGACGGCAACGCCTTTGTAATGGCGTTGCGGACATGGGCGAGCCGCACCGAGCCGCCGGTCAGGAACACGGCATCGATGTCGCCGGCGGACAATCGCGCTTGCGCAAGGCAGATCTTGATGCGGGCCGCGATGCGCTCGGCCAGTTGCCGGGTATGGCTGACCAGATCGGGGCGGCCGATCGCGGCGGCAAGGCCCGGCGCGACCCATTGCAAGGGTATGTCGGCCCGGCGCGCGTCAGACAGCGCAATCTTGGCGTCCTCGACCTCCATCGCCAGCGTGTGGCCACGCTGCTCGTCGACCACCCGCACCAGCCGGTCGAGCAGTTCCGGCTCGCGGGCCTCCTGCCGGACCTGGCGGATATCGGCGATCACGCGCGGCTCGTACATGCGGTTGATGTTCGACCAGGTCGCCAGATCGTGGAAGTAGCTCGAGGGCACGTCGAGGCCGGGTCGCTTCATGGCGCTGCCGAAGCCGAACAGCGGCATGATGACGCCGAGACTGAGCTGGCGATCGAAATCGGTGCCGCCGATACGCACGCCGTCATTGGCCAGAATGTCCGCGGTGCGGTCGATCTTGCCGTGGCGCTGCGGCCCCAGCCGCACGATCGAGAAATCCGAGGTGCCGCCGCCGATATCGGCGATCAAAGCGATTTCTTCGGCCGAGATCTGGCGCTCATAGTCCAGCGAAGCCGCGATCGGCTCGAACTGGAAGGTGACCTGACCGAAGCCGATTTCGCGCGCGATCTCCCGCAGGGTCTGCTCCGCCTTGGCGTCGGCGTCGTCGGCATTGTCGACGAAGTGCACCGGCCGGCCGTGCACCACGTCGCGCAGTTCGCGGCCGGTGGCCTGCTCGGCGCGCCGTTTCACCGCCCCCAGATAATAGGCGATCACGTCGCGAAAGCTGGTCCGCTCGCGCCCCAGCCGCGTGGTCTCCTCGATCAGCGACGTCCCGAGCACCGATTTGAGGCTGCGCATCAGCCGGCCGGGCGCGCCCTCGACATAGCTCTCGATCGCCTTGCGGCCGATCAGCACCGCGCCGTCGGTCTCATAGAAAATCGCGCTGGGAATCGTGGTCTGGCCGGCCTCCAGCGCCGTCAGGACCGGCGCATGGCCGACGATGGTGCCGAGCGTGGTATTCGACGTTCCGAAATCAAGTCCGCAAATCGACATGGGCGCTTCCTGAGGGAGCGTCCGTCTACACAGTAAGGCGCCACCGATCCACCTTTATCTTGGGAATGAATACCGACCTCATTCTGATGAGGAGCTTGCGAAGCAAGCGTATCGAAGGATAGATGATGCAACGCATGGACTCGCGGCCCATCCTTCGAGACGCGCGCAACTGCGCGCTCCTCAGAGCTTGTGAATCTATTGATTTTTGCGTTTTCCGACATGAGTCAAATCAAGGATTTGGGACCCGCAAAACCGTCGAAGTTCGAATAGATTCACAAGCTCTCAGGATGAGGTCGGAGATGTGGGCACGCCGTCCGAATGACGTCCATCCACAGATCAATTTGTTTCGGCTTGCGGGTTGATGAAGCGAGCGGCGATGGTTCATAAGCGTCCTCCCGTGGCCGGCGATTCACCTGCCGCGCCGACTTCAGAAGGATTGCGCGTGGCAAACATCTATCGGCAGATTGCGGAAGAACTCGGCGTTCGCGAACAACAGGTCGAGGCGACGGTGACGCTGCTCGACGGCGGCGCCACGGTTCCGTTCGTGGCGCGCTACCGCAAGGAAATCACCGGCGCGCTCGACGACGCGCAGTTGCGCACTCTGGAAGAGCGCCTGAACTATTTGCGAGAACTCGAGGAGCGCCGCACCGCGATTCTCAATTCGGTCCGCGAACAGGGCAAGCTCGATGCCGCGCTGGAAGCCGCGATCCTCGCCGCCGACAGCAAGGGACGGCTGGAAGACATCTATCTGCCGTTCAAGCCGAAGCGCCGCACCAAGGCCGAGATCGCCAAGGAGGCGGGGCTGGAGCCGCTCGCCGAGATGCTGCTGACCCAGCCGCAGAACGATCCGCATGCTGCGGCGGCGCCGTTCGTCGATGCCGACAAGCAGGTGGCCGATGCCGCCGCCGCGCTCGACGGCGCGCGCGCCATTCTGGTTGAACGCTTCGCCGAGGACGCCGACCTGATCGGCGCGCTGCGCGAGCAGATGTGGGGAAGCGGCCTGATGACCTCCACGGTGCGCAAGGGCAAGAAGACCGAGGGCGAGAAGTTCAAGGACTATTTCGATTTCAGCCAGCCACTGATGAAACTGCCGTCGCATCGCATCCTCGCCATGTTTCGCGGCGAAAAGGAAGAGATTCTCGACCTGCAGATGCTGCCCGAGCCGGTCGCCGCCACGCCGGCGGCGGTCAGCTCGCATGAGATGAAGATCATGCAGCGGTTTCTCATTTCCGATCAGGGCCGGCCCGGCGACAAATGGCTGGTGGAGACCGCGCGCTGGGCCTGGCGCACCAAGATCCAGGTCCATCTCAACATCGATTTGCGGATGCGGTTGTGGAATGCGGCCGAGCAGGAAGCCGTGCGCGTGTTCGCCTCCAATCTTCGCGATCTGTTGCTGGCGGCGCCGGCTGGCGCGCGCGTCACCATGGGCCTCGATCCGGGTTTCCGCTCCGGCGTCAAGGTCGCGGTCGTCGACGCCACCGGCAAGGTGGTGGCCGCCACGGCGATCTATCCGCATGAACCGCAGAAGCGCTGGGACGAAGCGCTGGCGACGCTGGGGAAACTCGCGGTCGCGCACCGCGTCGATCTGATCGCGATCGGCAACGGCACCGCATCGCGCGAAACCGACAAGCTCGCCACGGAGCTTGTAAAACTGCTGCCAGACCTCAAGATGTCGAAGATCGTGGTGTCGGAAGCCGGCGCGTCGGTCTATTCGGCCTCGGCCTTCGCTTCCGAGGAACTGCCGGAACTGGACGTCACCTTGCGCGGCGCGGTTTCGATCGCGCGGCGGCTGCAGGACCCGCTGGCCGAACTGGTCAAGATCGATCCCAAGGCGATCGGGGTCGGGCAGTATCAGCATGACCTTGGCGAGAACAAGCTGGCGCGCTCGCTCGATGCCGTGGTGGAAGATTGCGTGAACGCCGTCGGGGTCGACGCCAAC
>JAYSPJ010000339.1:0-7447 GCA_043722155.1 Bradyrhizobium sp. | reverse complement strand
TCGACACTCTGAAGATGCCGACGCTCGCTTAATGAAAATTGGATTGGTCTCGGCGGATGTCCGAGATGGGTCCAGCCTGTGTAAAAACGCGGAGTGTGATTAAGCGTCCAAAATGACCCCGACCGTTTGGTGGGTCAATGGCTTAGCGTGCCTCTCGGCGTAGGGACCCCACGCCGATTAACACTTAGAGTCCACATCACCTAATGTACCGAGCCTCCGCCCGCCTTTTCCCGCAGCCGATAGAATTGAAGCGCGGTCCGCGCGGTTTTCGGCTGTAGCCGGAAGAAGCTGGCAAAACACTGGTTGAGCTGTTCCTTTTTCAACCCGCCACGGCCGGCCTGCAAGGTTATCAACTCCTTCGCGGTTTCCCACGCAAGGTCGCTGGCTTTGGCAAAAACCAGTAGTTGCTCCGGTTCGTTCTGGACGAGCGCCCGCTCGATCAGGCCGATCGGAAGATCACACATCAGAGCGAGCGCGACAGCGGTCTTGTCGAAACTGCGCTCGCGCGCGAACTCCTGCAACCGCGTTTCGTCGAGCAGCCCGAACGAATGCAGCGACCGCACATGGGCTTGCGCCTGCGTATGCTCGTCGGAGCCTGCCCGCGCCACCGCCAGTATCTCGTCAGAGGCTTCCGCAACCGCGGTCCGGATCAGCGCGGCCCGTCGCGGATCAGCCGCCTCGAGCCGGCTTCTCACGATCTCGGACGCCTGGGCGAACAGTTTCACGAGATCATGGCGCGGGATGTCGGGACGCGACCAGACGCAGAGCGCGAGAGCGCCGTTGTCCTTCGCCCTCTCGACGAGAGTGGATGTGCCGAAGCTCGAGAATTTCGCGCCGCGGTTACCGGCGGTACCGGCGACGACCCGATTGTCTCCCCGCTCGACCAGGATATCAGTCACGGCTTCAGTGAGAGTCTTTCGTCCGGAAATGGCCAGCAGGTGTTCCTGGCTGCTGGTTCGCGCGTTTTCTACCAGCGTGGCGTCGTCGAGCCGAGCGGAGTGCACTAGAACAGGCGCGGCTACTTCGATCGCATCGTCGAACGCAAGGGTGCGGATTACCTTGCGGGGCGCATCGGTGACCATGGCCATCCGGCTCCCGAATGCCACCCGGGCAGCAAATTCGATATTTTCGATGAGCTTGCCCATGACTTCGTCGAACAGGTCAACCTGATCGTCCGTGAACCTGCCCGAGCCGTGGATGAAGAGATCCGTGACGCTCCGCAAGACTTCGGCACGCCTCGACAGATCCTTGCTCGCCAGCATGCCTTCGAGCTGGTCGATCAGATTTTCCTGCGCGTTCATCAGGCCACGTTCCTTGCCAGCGGAATCAAAGCATCGAGGTCGAGTTCGGCATGCGGAACAGGCCGGCCGAACAGATAACCCTGCCCAAAATCAACCCCTGCGGCCTGCAGAGCCTCGAACTGCGCGCTGGTCTCGATTCCCTTGGCGGCCGTCGCGATATCGAGGCCACGGGCCAATGCCAGCACGGAAGCAACGATAGCTGAGCAGTCCCTGCGGCTTGCAAACCCTTGCGTCACCGACTTGTCGATCTTGATCTTGTCGAATGGAAAGCTGGTCAGGTAGCTCGCCGACGAATATCCCGCCCCGCAATCGTCCAGCACGATCGAGACACCGAGATTCCTTACTTGCCTGATGGTCTGCAGATGCGCCGCCTGATCCTTCTGTAGCAGCGAGACATCCGATATTTCCAGATCGAGCCGCTCCGGCGAAAGGCCGGAATCAACCAAGGCGCACAAGATCAGGTCGAACAGGTTCCCCTTGCTGAATTGAACAGCGGAGATGTTGACCGCAATCCTGATATGCGGCGGCCAGGTCGCGGCATCCATGCAGGCCTGCTGCAGAATCCATTCGCCGAGCGGCAGCATCAATCCCGTCGACTCCGCGAGCGGCAGGAACTGATCAGGAGCGAGAAGCCCCCTCGAGGGATGATGCCAGCGCACAAAAGCCTCCGCACCGCAAACACAGCCCGTTTTGGCATCGATCACCGGTTGATAGTGCAGTTCGAACTCATTGCGGGCTATCGCATCGTGCAGCTCGCCCTCCAGCGATTTCTGAATGTCCACGGCCTCGGTCAGTTCGGGCTGGAAGACACGGAAATCGTTTCGTCCGCCGGTCTTTGCCGCGTAGAGCGCGACATCGGCCTTTTTCAGGAGAGCCTCGGCATCGGCGCCATGCTCTGGCGCGAAGGCAATGCCGATACTGGTCCCGACCCTGACCCGATGACCGCCGATACCGAACGGCTGTTCGATGAGCCCAATGATCCGCAGCGCCAGTGCGATGGCACCCTCAGTCTGGTTCTTCTCGTTTTCCTGGATGATCGCGAATTCATCGCCGCCTAGACGAGCCAGCACGTCGGTATCGCGCAACGATGAGCGCAGCCGCTGCGCCACCTCGACCAGCAACTGATCGCCGGCGGGGTGTCCCAGCGTGTCGTTGACGTTCTTGAACTTGTCGAGATCGAGCATCAGAACGCTGAAGGTGGTACCGTGGCGCCGCAGGCGCTTCGCGGCGTCGTCAAGCTTTTCGGCAAACAGCGCACGGTTCGCCAACCCGGTGAGCATATCGTGCTGCGCAAGAAACGCGATCCGCTTTTCGTCGCGCGCCCGTTCCGTGATCTCCTCGTGCGTGGTAAGCCAGCCGCCGTTTGGCATGCCGTGACGAGCGATAGCGACCACGCGGCCGTCGGCGAGCTCCTGCACCTCACTGGCCTTCTTCACGTTCATTTTGACATAGGCATCCGGATCCACTGCGAAATTGGTGCCTTTTTCGCGACGGTATTCCAGAATTTGGCGCAGGAAGGTGCCGGGTTTTATCTGATCCAGGCTGAGATGATAGATTTCGCCATAGCGCGCATTCGAAACCACCACCTTTTGCTCCGCATCGAACATGCACAGCCCCTGGGACATGTTGTTGAGCGCGGCGTCGAAGCGCACGTTGATCGCCGCGAGTTCCGCGGCTTTGTCGGCGAGCAACCGCTCGCTGCGCTTCTGCTCGGTGACATCTTCGTGGGTCGCGACCCAGCCACCGTCCGCCAGCGGGTTACGTTGGATCAGTATCTTGCGGCCGTCGGCTGGGGCATAATCCTGCTTATGCGCCGTTCGGATCAGTTGGGCATACTCGGCCATATCCTGATTTAAGTTTACGTCCCGCACATCGCCGCGATCCTCATAAAATTGAAGAATTCGACTCAACGGAGTGCCCGGCATAACCAGTTCGCCCGGCAGTCTGTACATCTCCTGGAAGCGGCGGTTCGAAATCACCAGTTTTCTCTCCGCATCGAACAGGCAGAGCCCCTGCGACATGTTGTTGATGGCGGCATCGAAACGGTCATTCGTGCGTTTCTGTTCATCGGCATTTTCGGCAAGCCGCGCCTCGTCGCGCTGCTTTTCTGTGATGTCCTCATGGGTGGCAACCCAACCGCCATCCTCCATCGGCGTGCGCGTTATCGAGATCAGCCGACCGTCGGCGCGTGTGAGGATGTATGGCGCACGCTCTTTTGCACTTTTGGCGACTTCATCAACGCTGAAATCAGCTCCTTTGTTCTCCCTCTTATAGTCCCTGAGTATGTGACTCAGCGGGGTGCCGGGTTTAACTTGCTCTTCAGTCAGGTTATACATCTCGCGATACCGGCTGTTCGAGACCAGCAATCTCTCGTCGGCATCGAACATACTGAGGCCATGCGGCATGTTGCATAGCGCAGCTTCGAACCGAGCGTTAGTCGTTGCCAGCGCTCGCGTCTTTGCCGCGAGGGCATTGGTCTGCCGCGCCAGCAGAAACGTCCCGAACAATATCACGGAAACCACTGCAACAACCAGCAGGCCGAACGTGTAGAGGTGCCTGTACCATGGCGCCAACACATCGCTGCGGGCGTATGTCACGGCCAAAACCAGCGGCAGCCGGGGTACGGCTTTGTAGCCTAGAATGCGGGCCACTCCGTCAACGGGGCTCGTGAGCTCATACGAGCCCGCCTCCGATGACGGCAGATATCTCCTAAAGAGTGGACTATCCGAGAAAGACGTGCCTGGCGCGTCCGCTCGCTCCGGTTCCCGCGCCAGTAACCTTCCCTCACGATGCAGCAGAACTATCGATCCGCCTTTGCCGAGATCGATCGAGCGATAAAGCTTGGTGAAATAGGATTGATCGATCGGCGCGGTAACAATGCCGGCAAAGCTGCCGTCGGCGGCACTCAAACGCCGCGATGCCGCGGTAAACCACTTGTCACCGCTCGCCGAACGATAGGGCGGCGCGATAAACAGCCCCTCTTCGGAATTGTCGCGCTGAGCAATGAAGTGCGACATGTCGGATATGTTGCGGCGTGGCGGCGCATGGTCGTAAGAGTGAGCGATGACCTCCCCAGACGCATCGGTCCATCCGACGGAAACGAAAATGGATGAACCCCTTTGCAACTGGCGCAGGGCGACGTTGGCTATCCCGGGATCGGTATGCTTTGCCGAAGTGCTAGTTTTACGAATTGCTTCCGCCTGAAGCAGAACACGATCGACATCCTCAAAGGTCAGCGCAGTGTGCTCGGCAAGAATTCTTGCGAAGCTCTGGGCATCGGTCCTCGCAGCCGTGATTCTGTCCCAATACCGGACCTGGAGATCCACGAGAAAAAGCAGGATGATCGTCACCGAAAGCAGGACGCCAAGCACGGCCGGCGGAAACCCCGGCGTTCGGGCGACTTTTCGATATAATCCAAGCATCACGAACTCATATCGATCGCCAAATCTTCTAGGCGCGAAACGCCAACCTGACCGCGCCCCAGTGCCGACCGCGAACCTGGATCGGAACGTCGACCTCCTTCAAGGTAACGACCACTCCATCGCCCATTTCCCGGTCATAGGTTTGCAGCAGATGCTCACGGACCGTTCGGGCAGCACTCAAGCCCGCCCGGTCGTTGAAAATCCGCCGGTTACGACAGTTTGCCGTATTCCAGACCGGATCATCCGCCCGCTGCGGATTCGAGAACTGGCGGTTGTGCGTGGGCAGGTAGCCGTTTCGGTCGACGGCAGCGCAAAATACCACGCGCGAATCCATCGTCAGTACCGGCTCCTGCACCGGCGGCAGAAGGCGATCGCATAGCTCTACGAAAGCCGTGAGATGTTGGGCAGGATCGGTATTCGGAACCGGTCGATAGCTCGAATCGAACAGCGCATCCATCGAGATGGCGCCCTGCGCGACCGCCGCCTCGAATGCCCCGGCTATTTCCTTCGAAGCCGCCCTGGCTGCCTCGATGAACCGCTGGTCGACGGCTTCCACGGAGCGGATGAATGATTCGAGCCGGCCCTGGACGTCGCTGTGCAAGTCCTCGAACTGCAGGTGCACGCCGGCGGCACTTTTCGCGATCACAGTGCAGGAGACACCGCCGATTTTCTCGATCTCTACCGCAAGCCTTCCGCCTTCCCTAACGACCTCATCCGAACCAGAGCTCCGGAACAGCAGGCCGGTCAGCGAGATATCGACGATCGCGCCCGGCAGAGAGGCGGCGCCGCATTTCAAGGTTCCCGAGAGCTTGACAGGAATCCGTGGATCAACTCCACGGCGGTTGCCGGCGCCGGATGACCGCAGCGAGACGATCAGATTGGCGCGCAGGTTGCCGACGCGCTGATTGGTCAGCTGCACCACCGTCGCGACGGCGCGGCTCTGGCTTTCGACCCGCTTGGCGCGGGTCGAAATCGCCGCCACGCTGGACGCCACGGAATTGACGCCGGCTGACGCCTCGGAGAGGCTCCTGGCGACTTCCTGCAGGGTGGCTTCCTGCTCCTCTGCCGCCGCCGCCATTCCCGCGTTGACCTCGTTGATCTCGCGCACCGCGCCGCCGATTTTGGTCAGGACCTCGACGCTCTGTCCGCTCGCGCTGGATATCTGCTGTACGCGGACCTGAATATCTCCCGCGACATCGCTGGTCTTGCGCGCGAGCGCCTTGACTTCCGTGGCCACGACGGCAAATCCCTTGCCGGCTTCTCCGGCACGGGCGGCTTCGATCGTCGCGTTGAGGGCAAGAAGATTGGTCTGCGCAGCCACCTCTGAAATCAATTTGACCACGGCGCCGATTTGTTCCGCCGCCGTGCTGAGAGCGGAGATGGTCGTGCCGGCCTGCTCCACCTCACCGACGGCCCTGCGCGCGCAGTCCGAGGATTGAGCGGCGCGTCTGGCGATCTCGCGACCGGTCGCGGACAATTCCTCCGCCGCCCCCGCAACGCTCGTCACATTCTGGCTGGCTTGTTGGGCGGAAGCAGCAACTGCGGCCGCCTCGACTGCAATCGCCTGGCCGTCGACGACCGCTTCCTCGCCGCTCTTCACGGCCTTCTGGCTTTGCTCGAGCACCTCCACGACCGTGCTCTCGACATCTGCCTCGAGCATTTCGGACATCTCGAGAAGCAGCCGCGATGCGCTCTTCTCGGTGGCGGCGCGATGCTCGTTGAGCATGCGGTCCTGCTCGCGCTGCGCCGCCAGCCTGATCTTGAAGTGAGCCAGAGCGCGCGCCAAGGCGCCGATTTCATCGGTCCTGGACAGGCCCGGCACTTCTATTTCCAGATTGCCATCCGCAACGTTGGAAACCGCGGTGACCATTCTGGTCAAGGGAGCCACGATGCTACGGCGAATCACGAGCACCGCCGTCACTATCCCGGCCAACAGGCCAACCAGGCATAACCCTAGCAGCAGGGAAACGCGGTTCCAGTAAAATTCTTCCAGATCCTGGTTGATCTGCTTGATGCGCGCGCTGCTCTCCTGAACCAGGCCCGTAAGCGTCTTGTTCAATTCGCTCCGGTTAGACCGATTGGCGTCGTTGTCGCCGAACGCTCTGGCTTCCGCGACCGTTGCATCGCGGGCAAGACGAACGAGTTCGGTTCGGAATCGGATGAATTCGGAGACCTTGTCTGACGCCTTGCCGAACTGCTCACGCCGGTCGGCGGGCGCCAACGCAAGCCATTCTGTCGTCAACTGCTCCAGGCTGGCCAGGTTCTTCAGAAGCCCGGGACTGAATTTTTCCGCTTCATTCTTGTCGGCAGCCATATAGATGCCGCGTGAATCCATCACGACCGCCGTCACAAGCTTGTCAATCCGTTCGCCCAGCAGGGCCCTTTCGGACGCCCGCACCATCGCGGCGACCTGACCGTGATAAGATTGCATGCTGGTGAAGCCGATTCCGGCCGCGAGCAGCGTGACCGACGCGAGCAGCGCGACAACGCCAAAGATTTTCGCCTGGATACCAAGTCGCCACATCTTTCGATGCGCAGCGCGGTCGGCGATGGAGGCTGACAGCGGTTGACTTGGAGAGAGAGACAGATCCATCGAGCTCACTTGTCGCTCCGGTAATGCTTGAGTTCCTGAAATTGCCTCGGATGCCCTCCGTCGGACAGCGCGATGCAATCTGCAGAGACATTGTGCACGTCATGCTTAAGAATCTCATACAACCACGGGAC
>JAYSPJ010000338.1:0-2079 GCA_043722155.1 Bradyrhizobium sp. | reverse complement strand
ATCATGGTGCGACAGTTGCAGGGCGCCGCGCACCAGTTCCATGGTCGAGCGGGCGCGGCCGAGCGGGCTTGCCACGAACGGCAGCGCCGACGCCTCGTGGCCATTGCGCGCGATCAGGTCGGCGAGGATGCCGCCTGATGTCACGGCCTGGGTGCGGCCGAGATCGTTCAAGGGGATATCCCGCGATCCCTGGAAACGGCCCTCCGCATTCCATGCGGTCTCGCCATGGCGGATGTAGTAGATCACGGGCACGGGCATCGCAGGCTGCGGCTATTCCTTGACCAGCGAATTGTTCAGCGAGATGTCCGGCGCGTCCGGGCGCTTCATGCCGACGACGTGATAGCCGGAATCGACGTGATGCACTTCGCCGGTGACGCCGCGCGACATGTCCGAGAGCAGATAGAGCGCACTGTCGCCGACTTCCTCGATCGAGACGGTGCGACGCAGCGGCGCGTTGTATTCGTTCCACTTCAGGATATAGCGGAAATCGCCGATCCCCGACGCCGCCAGCGTCTTGATCGGTCCCGCCGAAATCGCGTTGACGCGAATGTTCTTCTCACCGAGGTCGGCGGCGAGATAGCGCACGCTGGCTTCCAGCGCCGCCTTGGCGACGCCCATCACGTTGTAATGCGGCATCCACTTCTCGGCGCCGTAATAGGTCAGCGTCAGGATCGAGCCGCCGTCGGTCAGAAGCTTTTCGGCGCGCTGCGTGATCGCGGTCAGCGAGTAGCAGCTGATCAGCATGGTTTTTGAAAAATTATCGGCAGTGGTCTCCAGATAGCGGCCTTCGAGCCCGTCCTTGTCGGAGAACGCGATGGCATGCACGACGAAATCGATCTTGCCCCATTTCTCCGCGAGCACGGCGAACACCGCGTCGACGGTGGAGGGATCGGTGACGTCGCAGTGCCCGAGCAGGAGACCGTCGAGTTCCCTGGCCAGCGGCTCGACCCGCTTCTTCAGCGCGTCGCCCTGCCAGGTCAGCGCGATCTCCGCGCCCGCCGCGCGGCAAGCCTTGGCGATTCCCCAGGCGATCGAGCGGTTGTTGGCGACGCCGAGGATCACTCCGCGCTTGCCCTGCATCAGACCTGAATTTTGCGACATCCGGCGGTTCCAATCGAGATTGATCAGGTCTGGAGGTACACCAGCGTTCCCGGCTGGTACAGCCCCCAATTCAGCCCCGTTAAGGCTGTTTGCCCGCAACCTCAACAGCCGGAATAGTCACGTCATTTCGGTGTTAAGTTGGGTACGGCGTTCGAATTCGCGAGGCTCGATCGGGCGCCGGCCGGAGCAACCCAGGAACTGGTGTCCATGACCGCGTTTCGTCAGAGTGTCGAGGCCATGATTCCGGCGTTGCGCCGCTATGCGCGGGCGCTGGCGCGCGATGCCGATGTCGCCGACGATCTGGTGCAGGACACGCTGGTGCGGGCGCTGCGTTCGGAACGGCTGTTTCTCGGCGGCGACGTCAGGAGCTGGCTCTACACCATCCTGACCAACCTCAACAAGAACCGGCGGCGATCGCTGGCGCGGCGGCCGCCATTCATGCCGCTGCTCGACAACAATGCCGACGCCAGCGGCACCGAAGCCGAAGGCCGCGACATCGCCCGCGCGCTGGCAACCCTGGTCGAGGAGCAGCGCTCGGTGCTACTCTTGGTGATGCTGGAAGGATTGAGCTACCGCGAGGTCGCCGACATCCAGGGCGTGCCGATCGGCACCGTGATGTCGCGACTCGCCCGCGCCCGCGCCCATGTCAAGGCAGCGCTCGAGGGCGAGCGGCCGTCGCTGCGGCGGGTGAAGTGATGGCAGACCTCATGCATGGAATTCCCGGAGCAGCCGAGAACATTTCGATTCAGAAGAGACAACGACGATGACCGATCCCAAAATTCCCGTCACCGAAGACGAACTGCACGCCTACGTCGACAACGAGCTGCCGCCGGAGCGGCGCGGCGATGTCGAGGCATGGCTCGCGGCGCATCCCGACGATGCCGGGCGGGTGCAATCGTGGCGCGCGATGGCCGACGCGCTGCATGCGCGCTACGACTCCGTCGTCGACGAGCCGGTGCCGAAGCGACTTGAAATCGA
>JAYSPJ010000337.1:0-2647 GCA_043722155.1 Bradyrhizobium sp. | reverse complement strand
CCGGCGATCAACACGAAGGGCAGCGCGATCAGATAGACCAGCAGCGTCAGCAGCGCGGTCTTGACGCCTTCCGTCATGGCGATGCCGAACGGCAGCGCGGTGCCGGGGCGCTCCGCCGGATAGTGCTCGAGCTCGACATGGTCGGCGACCTCGTCGACGAACACGCTCGCCACCAGCGAGGTGATCACCGGCATCAGGAACACCGCGCCGAACACGACGCCGAGACCGGCGATGATCGAGACGATCCAGGCCAGCACATTGATCGAGGTGTGGAAGCCGGGGCCCAGCATCGCCTCAAGCCAGACTTCGCCCGAGGTCGCGAACCAGCTCAGCAGCCGCTGCAGGCCGACCGCCAGCACCGTGATCAGCACCAGCGCCAGCCCGATCGAGCGCCACAGGATCGAACGCATCGGCGGCGACAGGATTTGCGAAAGCGCCTTGACGGCGGCGTCCAGCATGGTGGTCCAGTCCTCTTCCCGAAAAAAGCCCTCGCGAGAGGTAGACATGCAAGCCCGGTTCGGCAAGACCCGGCAAGCGCGGGCAAGAACCGCGATGGACCTGGGTTCAAGGAGGGTGAATACTGCATTCGTCAGAATGCAATTCCGGGAGCGCGCCCGGGCGCCTAATCTGAAGCACGGCCGGTGGCCGAACGAGCGGAGAGAAGTATGAACGGGACGGGATTGCCGCTGGAGGGCGTGAGGGTCATCGAGATGACCCACATGGTGATGGGGCCGACCTGCGGCATGATCCTGGCGCAGCTGGGCGCCGAGGTCATCAAGGTCGAGCCGCCGGCCGGCGACAAGACCCGCAGCTTGGGCGGCATGGGAACTTCGTTCTTCCCGCTGTTCAACCGCGGCAAGCGCAGCGTGGTGCTCGACTTCGCCAGGCCTGAGGACCGCGAGACCATGCACCGGCTGCTGGCCTCTGCCGACGTGTTCCTGGAAAACTTTCGTGACGGGCAGCTGGAAAAACAGGGCCTCGGCGCCGAGCAATTGCGCCGGAAATATCCTGACCTGATCGTTGCCGGCCACAAGGGTTTCTTGTCAGGTCCCTACGAGCACCGGCCGGCGCTCGACGAAGTCGTGCAGATGATGTCGGGGCTCGCCGCCATGACCGGCACCCGCGAAAAACCGCAGCGGGTCGGCTCGTCCGCCAACGACATCATGGGCGGCATGTTCGGCGCGATCGCGATCCTCGCAGCACTCTTTCAGAAACGCGGCGGCAGCAAGGGTGGCGCCGATATCCGAATTGGTCTATTCGAAAACTGCCTGTTTCTCGTTGCCCAGCACATGGTCGAGTATGAGATGACCGGCAACAAACCGCGCTCGATGCCGGAACGCGAGCACGCCTGGCCGATCTACGATATTTTCGAGACCGCCGGCGGCGGGCGCATTTTCATTGGCGTCGTGACCGAAGGTCATTGGCAGAGCTTCTGCCGCGAATTCGGCCTGCAGGAGTTTCTGGACGATCCGCAGCTGCGCACCACCACCGACCGGATCCTGGCGCGTTCGAGAATCATTCCGCGCGCCGCTGAAGTGATCAAAGGGTGGAACGCGGAGGACCTCTCCGTGACGCTCGACCGGCTCAACATCTGCTTCTCGCCGATCAACCGCCCCGAGGATCTGTTCGATGATCCGCATGTGTTGCGTCCCGGCGGTCTGGTCAATAACATCAACGCCAACGGCGAAGCGTTCCGCGTTCCCGCGCTTCCGATCGAGTGGAACGGCGCCAATATCGGCGAAGGCTTGAAAGTGCCCGTGCTCGGCGCCGATACCTCAGCCGTCCGCGCCGAACTTGAAAGACCGGAAGTTTCTCCAACCGCCAAACCCGCAGTGAGGCTCGCATGACCCGCGTCCAAGATGTCTATCCGGATAACAGAGTAAGCCTGCGCGAAGTCGGGCTGCGCGACGGCTTGCAACTGGTAAAGACTTTTCCCTCGACATCGGCCAAGCAGCGCTGGATTCGCGACGAATACGGCGCCGGTGTTCGGCATTTCGAGGTCGGCTCGTTCCTGCCCGCAAAAACCTTTCCGCAATTCGCCGATGTACGGGAGATCGTGGCGACCATAGCCGCACTGCCGGGCGCGCATGGCGTGGCGCTGGCGCTGAACGAGCGCGGCGTCAACGAGGCGCTGGCCTCCGGCGTCGCTGAAATCGCCACGGTGGTATCGGCCACCGAAGAACACAGCCAGGCCAACGCCAACCGCTCGCGCGAATCCGCGGTCGCCAACGTCAGGCGGATGTGCGACCTGCGCGACGCCAGCGCGCACAAGCCGCTGGTCAACGCCGCGATCTCGATGGCGCTGGGCTGTTCGATTACCGGGCCGGTGGACCCGAAGGAAGTATTAAAACTGGTCGAAAAATGCCTGGAGGCCGGCGTCGATTTCGTCGCCATCGCCGATACCGTCGGCTATGCCGGGCCAAAGCAGGTCGGTGAACTGACCAGGGCCGCTGTCAAGATGTCCGGCGCAAAACCGGTCTGCGTTCACCTGCACGACACCAGAGGCATGGGCATTGCGAATGCGTCCGCCGCGCTCGATGCCGGCGCACGGATTCTCGACGGCTCGCTCGGCGGCCTCGGCGGCTGCCCGTTCGCGCCCGGCGCCACCGGCAATGTCGTGTTCGAGGACCTGGCGTTTCTCTGCGAG
>JAYSPJ010000336.1:0-2820 GCA_043722155.1 Bradyrhizobium sp. | reverse complement strand
GATATCCGGATCGAACTCGAGCGCCTCGTGGTGCGTCAGCTCGCGGGCAAGCTGACAAAGGCGCAGGTCGCGGCGCTCAACGCCCATGTCGACGCCGAGGACTCTGCACGCGATGGCACGGATGCCGTTTCCATTCGCCTCGCCACCGAATTCCACATCCTGCTCGCCAGCATGACCAACAGCCCGATCCTGGTGCGCTATGTCAGCGAGGTCGCCTATCGCTGCTGCCTGACGCTGTCGCTCTACAGCCGCCCGCATTCCTCCGAATGCGGCATCAACGAGCATCGCGCCATCATCGCCGCACTGGTGAAGGGCGACGAGGCCAGGGTGATGGGGCTGATGCACAGCCATCTGGATTCGGTCGCCACCCGCGCGCTGGTAGCGCCAACGCCGCAGCGCGGCCGCGATCTGCTGGATATTCTGGCGCCCTACGCCGAGGAAGACGGGGCTGAGCGGGTGGTGAAGATGGCGAAGGTGGTGCGCGTTCGGTGATGGAAACCGTCATTCCGGGGCGATGCGCAGCATCGAACCCGGAATCTCGCGCCACGACCTCTGGATTCCGGGTTCGCGCTTGCGCGCGCCCCGGAATGACGGAAAAATCCTCACGCCTCGATGCCGCGCTTCAGCAGAATCCGTTCCGCGCTGTCGTTCCACACATCCATCTTGACGATAAAGCCGTCCTGCACCACGAAGCGGTCGACATAGCGGTTGCCCTCGAACGGCGTGCCGTCGATCCATTCGCCGTGCAGCGTGCCGATCGAGTAGACCACGGTCTCGCCCGCGCCGGGACAGACGTCGAAACGGTCCATCTTCTTCTTCACCCAGCGATAGCGGGCCGCATTGAAACCGGTCGGCCCGCGCGGGTGATCGAATTTGCGCCCGCCGGTGAACGTGATGAGGGTGCCGGGCTTCATATAGGCCGCCGCGGCGTCGGGATCGGGGATCATCGATGCCGTCAGGTACGCCTCGACGATTTCCGCGTCGGAGCGTTTGGCAGGTTCGGCTTTCGCGGCAACAGACATCGGCAAATCCCCTTCAATAGCGTTTTCAAGCGAAGTGGAGCGCCGGTTCGCGTGAAGAAAACGCGTCAAAACAAAAACCAGCAAAATACTACAATCCGGCACCCAAATTGCATGCACATAATTTGAACAATTCGTGCCCAACCTGCACACAATCTGGAGCTGCCCTTGCCCCGCGCCTTCGCCAGTTTCCTGCTCACATCACATCCGCCCGCCCGATGACCGCGAAAACCGCCTTTGACCTGATCTTCCGCCGTGCAGTGACGCCGGCTTTTGCCACGCCTGTCGATATCGGCGTCTCCGCCGGCCGGATCGCCGCGGTCGCGCCGCGGCTTGAGTCGGAAGCCCGCGAAATCCGGCTCGATGGCCGGCTGGTGCTGCCCGGCTTCGTCGACACCCATATCCACCTCGACAAGGCCTGCCTGCTCGGCCGTTGCGGCCACAACCATGGCAGCGTCGCTGAGGCCATCAAGGCGGTCGCGGCGATGAAGCGCGATTTTACCGTCGAGGATGTCTATCAACGCGGCGCCCGCGTGCTGGAGCGCGCGATCGTTGCCGGCACCACGCGGATGCGCACCCATGTCGAGATTGATCCGCGCATCGGCCTGCGCGGATTCGAGGCGATCAAGGCCTTGAAGCGCGATTACGCCTGGGCGATCGATCTCACGCTCTGCGTGTTTCCGCAGGAAGGCCTGACCAACGATCCCGGCGCCGAGGAGCTGCTGGTCGCTGCCTTGCGCGACGGCGGCGAGGTGATCGGCGGCTGCCCCTATATGGACACCGATCCCCACGCACATCTGGAAAAACTGTTCGACCTCGCTAGGGCTTTCGATGTCGATGTCGATCTGCACCTCGATTTCGACCTCGATCCGTCCTGGTGGCACCTCGACGAAGTCTGCCGGCAGGCCGAGCGCCGCAACTGGCAGGGCCGCGTCGCCATCGGCCACGCGACAAAATTGTCGGCGCTGCCGCCGGCCGAATTCGACGCCGCCGCGGCGAAATTGGCGCGCGCCGGCGTCGCGGTCACGGTGCTGCCGGCGACCGACCTCTATCTGATGGGCCGCGACGCCACCCACAATGCGCCGCGCGGCCTGACCCTGGCGCACAAGCTCGTCGAAAGAGGCGTGCTGTGTTCGGTCGCGACCAACAACGTGCAAAATCCGTTCACGCCGTTCGGCGACGCCTCATTGCTGCGGATGGCGAATTTCTACGCCAACGTCGCGCAGGCCAGTGTCGGCGAGTTCGACGCCTGCCTCGACCTCGTGACGCAGCTGCCCGCACGGCTGATGAACCTGCGCGACTACGGCATCGCGCCCGGAAATCCCGCCGACATCATCGTGCTCGATACCGCGAGCGGGCGGGATGCCATCGCCGAACTGCCCGATGTGCTGATGGGCTTCAAGAACGGACGGCAGGTGTTCGAACGGCAGAAGGCGGTGTTGATGCGGCCGGGGTGATCAGCCTGTAGCCCGGATGGAACCAGCGGGTCGGCGCGAAGCGCCGTCCGATTGCGCGATCCGGGAACGAACGCGGAGGCCCTGACGATGTGGCGTTTTCGCGTTTCGGGGATGATTGGGTTAGGGCTGGAACGGGGAGAATTTTCTTCTCCTACCCCTCGCTTCAGCGTAGAAAAAATGTAGCGATTCCAATTACTTCCTTACTGTGCATGGGGTTGTTTTCGACATTTTTGTTTTTTGGCCCTGCCGCGCGACCCGTTGGATCGCCATGACCGTGCGGGTATCCCTGCACACACCTCAAACGAAAACAGCCGGGTCTTTCGACCCGGCCGCTCCAAATTCCA
>JAYSPJ010000335.1:0-6901 GCA_043722155.1 Bradyrhizobium sp. | reverse complement strand
GATGCCGAGCGAAGAATCGCGGCGGCGTGTGAGCAGCAAAACGTCAGCTGGACGATATTGCGTCCCACCTTGATCTACGCCGAGGGTCGCGACGTCAATATCACGCCGTTGTCGCGGCTCATTCGCAGGTTCGGCTTCATGCCGCTGGTCGGCGGAGCGTCGGGTTTGCGTCAACCGGTGCATGCGGAGGATCTGGCGATCGGAGCGCTCGCCGCCGCGGCGAGTCCCGCGGCGGTCAACAGGTTCTATGCGCTGCCCGGGGCCGAGACACTCACCTACCGGGAGATGATCGGCCGGATTTTCGACGGATTGGGGATGCCGCGGCGTACCATTTCGGTTCCCCCGTGGCTGTGGCGCGCGGTCTTCCTTCTGGCGAAACCGCTGTATCCCGGCGCAAATGTCGCGATGGGCATCCGCATGATGAAGGACATGACCTTCGATTCCGCGCCGGCAGCCCGCGACTTCGGCTGGACTCCGAGAGCCTTCAATCCGGTATTCGACGAACCACCCGTCAGTCCATGAACACCACGGTCTTGCGGCCGTTGAGGATCACGCGATCCTCCAGATGGTGGCGCATGGCGCGCGCCAGCACGCGGCGTTCGATGTCGCGGCCCTTGCGAACCAGATCTTCGGGCGTGTCGCGGTGGCTGATACGCTCGACATCCTGGTCGATGATCGGGCCCTCATCGAGCGCGCTGGTGACGTAATGCGCGGTGGCGCCGATCAGCTTGACGCCGCGCTCATGCGCCTGATGGTAGGGACGCGCGCCCTTGAACCCCGGCAGAAACGAATGATGGATGTTGATGCATCGGCCCGACAGCTTCGCCGACATCTCGTCCGACAGGATCTGCATGTAGCGCGCCAGCACCACGAGATCGGTTCTGGTTTCGCCGACCAGATTCCAGACCGCGGTCTCCTGCTCACGCCTGGTCTCCTTGGTGACCGGCAAATAGTGGAACGGAATTTCGCCGAAATCGAGATTGCTGTAGGTGTCGCGCGGATGGTTGGAAACGATCGCGGTCGGGATCATCTCGAGTTCGCCGGTGCGCCAGCGATACAGGATATCGGCGAGGCAGTGATCGGATTTCGAGACCAGCAGCATGACCCGGCGGCGGCTGGCGCGGTCACGCATCTGCCAGTCCATGCCGAATCGTTCGGCGATCGCGCCGAAGCCGGTTTGCAGCGACGCCAGATTGACCGCGAGATCGGCGGCATTGAACACCACCCGCATGAAGAAATGACCGGTCTCGACGTCATTGAACTGCTGGGCGTCGAGAATGTTCTGCCCGTTATGAGCAAGGAACGTCGAAACGGCCGAAACGATGCCGGGACGATCCGGACAGGACAATGTCAAAACGAACTGATGATCGGGCATGGCGAGCTTGATTGCTTCAGCGGAGACGAGGACGGGAACAGCGAATTGCGGCCTGCTCTATCACCCGCAACGCCCTTGCGCCAATCCCGCTCCAGGCGCCATGATGACCAAACAACAGGCGACCGGCGTTAGAGCAGGACCATGGCTGACAGACTGAACGGCTATCGCATTCTCATCCTGGAAACCCGCGAGGAGGCGCAGTTTTCCCGCCTGCTCGCCGATCAGGGCGCGGACGTGCTGCAATGCCCGATGTTCACCATTCATGACGCACCGGATTCCGCACCGGTCGAGGCCTGGATACGCCGTTTCACCGAAAAACCCTGCGACGATCTGGTGCTGATGACCGGCGAAGGCCTGCGTCGCCTGATGAAGGTCGCGCGGCGGATCGGCATCGATCAGGAGTTCATTGCCGCCCTCGGCAAGGCCCGCAAATTCGTGCGCGGTCCCAAACCCGGCCGGGCGCTGCGCGAGATCGGGCTGGAGCCGCAGGTGACGACGGAGAAGCCGACCTCGGAAGGCATCGTCGAGATGCTGTCGTGTGTCGATCTCGGGGGACATCGCGTCGGCTTGCAGCTCTATCCGGACAAGGATCACGGCACGCTGATCGGCGCTATCACGGCGCAAGGCGCCCGAGTCGATGCCGTGCTGCCCTATGTCTACGATGCGCAGGCCGCCGAAACCAACATCATCACCGCGATCGACGAGATGGCGCAGGGCCGTATCGACGCGATTGCGCTGACCAGTTCGGGTCAGGCGCGCCGTCTGTTCGACGTCGCACGAGCGCATGGATATGAAGCGCAATTGCGCGAGGGGCTGGCGCGGACGCCGATCGCCTCGGTCGGGCCGGTGGTGTCAGACGAACTCAGGTCACAGGGCTTGCGCACCGACATCGCGCCCGCCAACGATGCCTTCTTCATGAAGCCTCTGATATCGGCGATGGCGGCTTCGCTCGGCAAGGCCGCGCCACGCAACGCGGCCAAGGCCCGGTGAAGGCCAGCGCCTCAGCTAGTCCACCTTGGCGCCGGCGAACTTCACCACCTTGCCCCATTTGTCGGTCTCATCCGCCACCAGCTTTCCGAAATCGGCAGCCGAGCCCGGTAGCAGGATAGCGCCGATTTCGGTGAACCGGGCCTTCGCGGCGGGATCGGCGAGGATCGCGTTGACGGCCTTGTTCAGCGTCTCGACAATTTCGCGAGGCGTGCCTTTCGGCGCGGCGAGGCCGTACCAGGCGCTGGCCTCGTAGCCCGGCAGGAAATCAGCCACCGTCGGCAGGTCCGGCAACACGTCCGACCGTGTCGTGCTGGTGACCGCGAGACCGCGCAGCTTGCCCGACTTGACGTGCTCGGCGCAGGTCGGAATGTTGTCGAACATGACCTCGACCTGCCCGGAGATCAGATCGGTAAGCGCCGGCGCGCCGCCGCGGTAGGGCACGTGGAGCATGTCGATGCCCGTGAGCATCTTGAACAGTTCGCCCGACATATGGATCGTGGACCCGTTGCCGGAGGACGCCATGTTGAGCTTGCCGGGATTGGCCTTGGCGTAAGCGATCAGCTCGGGGATCGACTTGACGGGAACCGAAGGGTTCACCACCACCACGTTCGGAAAACGGATGATGCCTGCGATCGGTTCCATCTCCTGCAGGAAGTTGAAATTGAGTTTGCTGTAGAGCGTCGCATTGATGGCGTTAGCCGGCGCGACAAGAAGAAGCGTGTAACCGTCAGGCGCGGCCCGCAGGGCCGCCTCGGTGGCGATGTTGGTGCCGCCGCCGGGCCGGTTCTCGATGACGAATGACTGGCCGAGCCGTTCCGAAAGCCATTGCCCCATCAGGCGCGCGGTCAGGTCCGCCGAACCGCCGGGGGTATAGCCTATAATCAGACGAATGGGGCGCGTTGGATAGCCTTGCGCGCTTGCGGTCCTGGTAACGGCCGGCAGCAGGGCCGCCCCGGCGGCCAGATGCAAAAACTGACGACGCGGAATTTTCATGACGCTTCCCCCAACAGAACCTTCGCTGCGGCTCGGCAATCCATACGGAACAATGCGGCCGCGCAATTATGGTTTTCCCGGACGAAGCGTACCTTCAGCCGGGCGCATCTTACAAGCAGGATGAATCGAATCCGCCCTGGCGGACGCTCATTTCGACTCGCTGAGATAGGCCTGGTAGGCCAGCCTGATGCCGTCCTCGAGCGAGGTGCTTGCGCGCCAGCCCAGTTTGGCGAGGCGGCTGACGTCGAGCAGTTTGCGCGGCGTGCCGTCGGGCTTTGAGGTGTCGAAGCTGATCTCGCCGGCATATCCAACCGCGGCGGCGACCACGCGCGCGAACTCGGCGATGGTGATATCCTCGCCGGTGCCGATATTGACCAGTTCGTCCCCTGAATAGGTCTTCATCAGATGGACGCAGGCATCCACCATATCGTCGACGTAAAGGAATTCCCGCCGCGGCGTGCCGGTGCCCCAGACCACCACATTGTTCACGCCGGAAACCCGGGCTTCGTGAAACCGGCGGATCAATGCGGCGACGACGTGGCTGTATTCCGGGTGATAATTGTCACCGCGCCCATAAAGATTGGTCGGCATCACATTGATGAAGTCGGAGCCATACTGGCTGCGATAGGCCTCGACCATCTTGATGCCCGCGATCTTGGCGATGGCATAGGGTTCGTTGGTCGGCTCCAGCGGCCCCGTCAGGATCGAATCCTCGCGCAGCGGCTGCGGCGCCAGCTTGGGATAGATGCAGGACGAGCCGAGAAACATCAGCTTCTCGGCGCCGTTGACATGCGCGGCGTGGATGACATTGGCGGCGATGATGAGGTTGTCGTAGATGAATTCGGCTCGCAGCGTGTTGTTGGCGACGATACCGCCGACCTTCGCCGCCGCCAGAAAAACGGCTTGCGGGCGCTGCTCCGCGAACCAGCCGGCCACCGCGGCCTGATCGCGCAAATCCACCTCGCCGCGCTTGACCGTCAGCAGTTCGACATCTTCCTGGCCGAGCCTGCGCACCAGCGCGCCGCCGACCATGCCGCCGTGCCCGGCAACGAAGACCCTCTTGCCTTTCAGCTCAAACGGGATTCTTGCCATTGGCAACCTCCCGCCGGGCAATTGCGAGATCGCCCGTCACCATTTCCTTGACCAGTTGCGCGAACGTCGTCTTCGGCGTCCAGCCGAGCTTATCGCGCGCCTTGCTGGCGTCGCCGACCAGGAGATCGACTTCGGTGGGACGGAAATAAGTCGGATCGATACGAACCACGGTCTTGCCGGATTTCGTATCGACGCCGGTTTCCTCGACACCCTTGCCACGCCATTCGATGCCGCGACCGACTTCCGCGAATGCCCGTTCGACGAATTCGCGCACCGAGCGGGCCTCGCCGGTCGCCAGCACGAAATCGTCGGGCTCATCCGCCTGCAATATCCTGTGCATGCCCTCGACATAATCCTTGGCATGTCCCCAGTCGCGTTTCGCCCCGAGATTGCCGAGATAAAGCGTGTCTTCGAGACCGGTCTCGATGCGGGCGACGCCGCGCGTGATCTTGCGGGTCACGAAGGTTTCGCCGCGGATCGGGCTTTCGTGATTGAACAGGATGCCGTTGGAGGCATACATGCCATAGGCCTCGCGATAGTTCACCGTGATCCAGTAGCCGTACAACTTGGCGACGCCATAGGGCGAACGCGGATAGAACGGCGTGGTTTCCTTCTGCGGAACCTCCTGCACCAGCCCGTACAGCTCGGAGGTGGAGGCCTGATAGAACCGCGTCTCTTTTTCCATGCCGAGAATTCGCACCGCTTCGAGCAGCCGCAGCACACCTATCGCGTCGGCATTGGCGGTATATTCCGGACTTTCGAAACTGACGCCGACATGGCTCTGCGCCGCAAGATTGTAGATCTCGGTCGGCCGGATCTGCTGCATCAGCCGGATCAAATTGGTCGAATCCGTCATGTCGCCGTAGTGCAGCAGGAACGGCACGTTGCCGGCGTGCGGGTCTTCGTAGAGGTGGTCGATGCGCGCGGTGTTGAACGAGGACGATCGCCGCTTGATGCCGTGCACGGTGTAGCCGAGGCCGAGCAGGTATTCGGCGAGATAGGCGCCGTCCTGGCCGGTAACGCCGGTAATCAGCGCAACGCGCCGTTTCGAATCCCGAACCACCGAACCCTGAACCACCGAACCCTGAACCGCCGAATCTTGAACCGCCGAATCTTGAACCGCCGAATCTTGAACCGCCATGTCTTCTCCAAACCGCGAGGCCGCCCGACCGGGCGGAACTCGATCCTGGCCCCCATTCGCCCAGCCAAATCCAGCGCGCAAGAGGCCTTCCGCTCGCGGCGCAGGCCATAACATTCAACCGCGACAGTGTCTAATGCCAAAGTCGTTTGGAATCAGTCTGTTAGGTGCCCGGATCGCGTGCCGATACTGATCCGGCGGATCGGCGATTTATTGCGGCCTGGGTCCAGGCCGCAGTTACTCGCCGTAACAGCGTAATCCTTCGAGGTCGACGATCGTCACGCCGCCATATTCGAGCCGCAGCAGGCCTTCCTTCTCCAGCCGCTTCAGACACTGGTTCGCATTCTGCCGCGAGATGCCGGACAGCGCTCCGATCTCCTCCTGGGTGATCTCCAGATGAAGGGTCAGGTCCGGATAAAGAATGGGATTGAAAAGCGAGGCGATACCGCGGGCAAGGCGAGCCGTCGCATCCAGCGTGCGGCCATATTCGAGCAACGCGATGAACTGGCCAAGACGTTCGTTGAGCTGCCCGACCAGGAAACGATTGAACCCCACGCTGTTCTCGAACAACCAAAGGAAGGTGCTGCGGTCCATCATCGCCAGGCGCGTATCGCGCAAGGCCACCACGTCGTAGCGCCGGGGTTCGTTCTTGAGCACGGTCCCCTCGCCAAACCATGCGCCTGCAGGCAGGCCGGCAAAGCTGGTGGCCTTGCCGCCACGGGATATGATTCCCATCCGGGCGAGGCCGGTGACCACGCCGGTCCAATATTCGAAATGGTCGCCCTGCATGAAGATGAACTCGTCGGCGCCGTATGATTTCTCGACGATGCCGGCACGCGCGATTTCGATCTCCCGCTCGGTGAGTTCGCGCGACCAGACCGCGATGCGCTTCAGGTAGTCCGCTGCAATCATGTTCCGTTGAACCGTTACCCAAGCGTCCGCCAATACGTCATGCTGCATCGCAACAATATCTTGCCGCCGCTCTGCGGTCTGCTCCGAACAATACCTCTCTGGCAAAATTTGCCGACGAATTGTCAGGCGCAAGACATTTCAGAGTAACGCCTTACCCTATTGAGGACCATCTCGCGTAGAGCCCTACATGGACCGCCAGCAGGCAGGGTGCGGCGTTAGCGCGCATGATGTTGGGTGGTCTCGGTTTCTGCAGGAAAGAAAGGCTGGGCGTCCGGCGGAAGCGCCGGGGACTTGATGCGGGACAAGGCATCCTTAGGGCACCCGCCGCAATAACCGCTACGGTTTTCTGTGGGTACGGGGCTTGATCGTATAGTTCCACTCAGGATGGAATGCATCGCCCT
>JAYSPJ010000334.1:0-1730 GCA_043722155.1 Bradyrhizobium sp. | reverse complement strand
TCAAGCCGGCGCGAGCCGCCGGCGAAGCGGCCGTGCACCCGGTTGAGGGATATCAATACGGAGTGGCGGAAACCCAATGAAGATGCGGCAACCGTGCCTCAGGGGCGGAGCGGCAGGCTGAGGGAATGATCCTATGAATATCGAAAAATACACCGAGCGTGCGCGTGGTTTCATCCAGTCGGCCCAATCGCTGGCGACGCGCGACGGCCACCAGCAGTTTTCGCCGCTGCATATGCTCAAAGTCCTGCTGGACGACAGCGAGGGCCTCGCCGGCGGCCTGATCGACCGCGCCGGCGGCAATTCGCGCGCCATCCTCAAGGCCACCGAAGACGCGCTCAACAAGCTGCCAAAGGTCTCCGGAAGCGGCGCCGGGCAGGTTTATCTCGCCCCTGAACTGGCGCGCGCGTTCGACGCCGCGGAAAAGGCCGCCGAAAAGGCCGGCGACAGTTTTGTCACGGTCGAACGGCTGTTGCTGGGGTTGACGCTGGAGAAGAACAGCGATGCTGGAAGCATTCTCAGCAAGGGCGGCGTCACGCCGCAGAACCTCAACGCCGCGATCGAATCCCTGCGCAAGGGTCGCACCGCCGACTCGGCCACGGCCGAGAATGCCTATGACGCATTGAAGAAATATGCGCGCGACCTCACTCAGGCCGCGCGCGACGGCAAGCTCGACCCCGTGATCGGGCGCGACGAGGAAATCCGCCGCACCATCCAGGTGCTGTCCCGCCGCACCAAGAACAACCCGGTGCTGATCGGCGAGCCCGGCGTCGGCAAGACCGCGATCGTCGAGGGTCTGGCGTTGCGGATTCTCAACGGCGACGTGCCGGAAAGCCTCAAGGACAAGAAACTGCTGTCGCTGGATATGGGCTCGCTGATCGCAGGCGCGAAATATCGCGGCGAGTTCGAGGAGCGGCTGAAAGCCGTGCTGCAGGAAGTCACGTCGGCCGAGGGCGGCATCGTCCTGTTCATCGACGAGATGCACACCCTGATCGGCGCCGGCAAGGCCGACGGGGCGATGGATGCGTCCAACCTGCTGAAACCCGCGCTGGCGCGCGGCGAATTGCATTGCATCGGCGCCACCACCCTCGACGAATACCGCAAGCATGTCGAAAAGGATGCGGCGCTGGCGCGCCGGTTCCAGCCGATCTTCGTGTCCGAGCCGACCGTCGAGGACACCATCTCGATCCTGCGCGGCCTGAAGGACAAATACGAGCAGCACCACGGCGTGCGCATCACCGACTCCGCGCTGGTGGCGGCGACCACGCTGTCGAACCGCTACATCACCGACCGTTTCCTGCCCGACAAGGCCATCGATCTGATGGACGAGGCAGCGGCGCGGCTGAAGATGCAGGTCGATTCTAAGCCGGAAGAACTCGATTCGATGGACCGGGAAATCATCCGGCTCAAGATCGAGCAGGAAGCGCTGAAGAAGGAAACCGACGCCGGCTCGAAAAGCCGCCTGCTGACGCTGGAAAAGGAACTCGCCGATCTCGAGGCGAAATCCGCCGACCTAACTTCGCGCTGGAGCGCGGAGAAGAACAAGCTGTCGAACGCGCAGAAGCTGAAGAGCGAGCTCGACGGCTTGCGTATCGAGCTCGCCGACGCGCAGCGCCGCGGCGAGTATCAGCGCGCGGGCGAACTGGCCTATGGCCGGATCCCCGAGCTTGAGAAGAAACTTGCCGACATCGAGTCCAAGGAAAACGCCGGCGAGATGATGGAGGAAGCCGTTA
>JAYSPJ010000333.1:0-4516 GCA_043722155.1 Bradyrhizobium sp. | reverse complement strand
ATCACCCGCTCCGCCACCACATCCGCCTCGCGCTCGTCCGCATCGCCGGGGCTGCTGACCGAGAGCTTGGGGTAGATGCCGCTGGAGGACAGGAAGGCGAGCCAGTTGGTGGTTGGGGTTGGGTTCGAGCTATGCGCTGGGACGAGCCACCGCTCGATGGTGGTTCAAGTAACCCAAGTAACTCTATCTATGTCAGCCCAAAATGGAATTTGAGGCGCTATCCGATTGAGAGCCTCAATGCTGACGCGCCTGCTGAATTTCTGTTCCCTTCTTTTTGCAGCTGTTGTCCTTTGAATCTCCCTTCATCGAATCCCATTTCCCATTCTTGAGAAAATAGACGGTTCCCCCTTGAAAATATCCGGGCAACCGCTCGGCTTCGTTCGGATAGGTTTTCACGATCACCGATTTCCAGGCGTCGATTATTGCCGCCACATCCACAGCCTGATTGAGCAACAACGGCTTTTTGAGACCGAGAATTGCCTTTTCAAAGTCATTGCGCAAAATTTCTCCCTCTAACGGGGCGGATTTCCGGAACCCAAGAATAACGGCATTTGGAAAAAGTGCCGTAAACACTTCGATCGCCTCTTTGCATATAGTAGCGCATGACGTGCTTATGATAAGTTTTACACGGTCGAAATTCCCATTACCTTTGAGCTTTCTAAGATCGACGAATTTATCTTGTTTGCCGTTGGCAAATGCTCCCGGATTTCCATATTGGGCGTATTGATGTCCGTAAAAATACAGGATGTCAGTAGCTTCCATAGTGCTGGCCATGGCTTTGGCGGACTTTTTGCCGCGGGGTGAGAACAATTTATCATCTATTTCCGGTTCTGGATAGTCAAACGGCTTGAAGCCTTCCGCTTCTTTGACACCAAGGTTATTCAGTCGCTTGGCCCCCTGGTAAAAACCGGGATACACGCCCCTGTATCCGCCAAACGCAGTGCCGGCTTCATCCCATATTTCGGTTGCCGACGTGGCACCTAGCTTTGTTTCCAGATAGCTCTGCATTTTTGTTTTTTCATCGTCCGTTGAGCAGCGCCGAATCATTTTTAACGCCTGCACCAGTTTCATTCGGTTTTCCGCGCCGGTTTTGGCAGCTAGCTCGTTGCAGCGTTGTTCGGCCGTCGAAATCACCCCGGTCGAACTAATACCGGCACACAGCGGGTCGGGCGGGGCTATCTCGGCTGGCTTGCGCAGTATTCTCGCTGGACCACTTGAAATACGTTTGTCCATCACATGCGCCAGTTCGTGCGCCATTAGGTGGCGACCTTCGCGTGTTCCTGGTCGGTATTCACCGCGGGCGAAGCCAACGTCCGTCCCCATGGCGAAGGCGCGCGCGCCGATCGCGCGCGAGGCGCGGTTGCCAGCACTGCCGGCATGAATCCGCACCGCCGAAAGATCGCTTCCGAAGCGGGGCTCGAAAAACGCGCGTTCCTGGGCGGGAAGCGGTGTTCCGCCGCCGAGGCCGCTCAGTGCCGGAATGCCTTGCGCTCCCACCCCGGGCTTGACGCCCGCGCCATCGGCCTTTCTGGCGACGACATCCTTGTCATCGTCTGCGCAAGCGGCACACTTGCGATGGACCTGGTTTTCCGCATGCCCGATCGGCACTGCCGCCGGAGCCGCCATCCGCATCACCCGCTCCGCCACCGCATCCGCCTCGCGCTCGTCGGCGTCACCGGGCGCGCTGACCGAGAGCTTGGGGTGGATGCCGCCGGCGGAGAGGAAGGCGAGCCAGTTGGTGGTTTGGGAGGGGGAAACAACCGTATCGGACTGCCTCAATGCTGCTACGACAGGTAGGGCAGCGCTAGAATCCGACCCCATTGCGGAGCAAATTGAGGAAGACGCCTGACGCATCATGAGTCCGCAAATTCGGCGGCGCTTTGGCTAAACATCGCTGCGACGCCAAGTGACTTCACACGGATTTGTTGCCCAGCCGCCGCACGCAAAACTCATCGCAGCCGGACCTGTCGGAATACTAACACCAAAATGCTCAAACCGGAAGCGGAGCGAGGTTCCGGCTCCCGCCGAAAGTTCCGCCCGCCCATCCCAGTGGCCCGGGTCGACAAATGGATGGCTCTGTCCGTTGATCGCCAAACGGCTTTCGTAAACCAGATTAGGCAAATTCATCGGCTCGACACCTTTGTTGACGATGCCGATCAGGAAATGGGGATCGTCGATCAGCGACAACACAAGCGGCAACCAAACGGCCACCAGTGTTTGCAAGGGATCGATCGTTGGTGGCGCGACGGACAACCCGTTGAACTGCCATAGGCTTGGTACCCCATGCCCCCGAAATTCAACCAATCCGATGCTCGTCTGCGCTGCAAACGCTGACCCCGGTTCGAGACCGAATACGGCGGTCAATGGTGACGAGGATTCGCCCGCAATGACAAGATCCGACTGGCACACCGCGAGCGGACCCGGTCCAGCCCATTTGAGCAACGCCTGCGATCCTCGGGGTGCCGCACCAAGCGACGGCAGCAATGCCAACAGCAAACCGCCCGAAGTCGTAACGCCTGGGGGATCGATCATACTCACGCCAATGCCGTGCCCGTGTCGCTGTCGTCGTCATCGGCGACGTGCACATCCGGACATTGGGTATCGCGCTTTGCCTCCTGGTCACATTCCAAAAGTCGTGCGCGAACATTGCCGAGACAAAGATAGTAGTCGGCCAAGCCGAGCACACCTCCCAAACCACCGGTCAAACTGAGGCCCGCTTCGATCGAACACTCGATCGCGCCCTGGCGCGCCTCTTCGATGCAGGCATCTACACGCTCGGACAGTTTGGCCTGATCACATTCGGGTTCTGCCGGAGGGGTCGGATCAGGTTCCGATCGGGGAACGGGACCAGGCGGCGGATCGGGGTCACGCTCCGGCGGAGGCGGATCGGTGATCGTCGGTGGCGGTGAGGCACAGTTGATGCCATGAAAGGTGTGCTCGATATCGCCAGTACCGGCTGTTGTCGTAAGACCATAGGCACTGACCGCCGCACCCTTTTTGCGCACTGTTAGCTGCCAACAGCGACGGTTGAGGGTATCGCGCTCTACACTACGTTCAATGGTGAAGCCCGATCCTGGCGATGCCACCCAGCCAGATCCGGCGCGCGCATCGTAAATTCGGAATAGCTGGTTGAGCCGCGAATACCCTGGACGCCGAATCCAGCGCCACGGCGTGCCATGTTGGTCAAAGGTTACTCCGAAAATGCCTGGATCGGCGTCAGCCGGATTGTTCACTCCCCCAGCACCCATGCCGCTAAGCCCACCGCGTTCGACATCGACCGAAACCGCCTCGACATAATAGCATTCATCGAGATCGGCCAGCCTGCCACTATCCGATTGCCAAGCCATGCGCGCATAGAACGCGGCTCCATATTGACCCAAATTCGCGTCTTCGAGCGAAGCCGTCCAGTCCTGAACAATCGACGAAACCGCGAAATCGTTGCTCCAGCCAACCAGAGTTGATTGCCATGCTGCGGCAAGTTGAAGCTGCGGCCCTATACCTGCCACGGTCATCTGCGAGCCGAGCAGTGACAGCAAACTGGTGCCGGTGATGATGGCACTCGATCCACCATTGATGGTCGCATTTCCGGCCGCCGAATTTGGCGCACTGACCGTGATCGTTATGGGCTGCGTAGCGGGTGGCGGATTTTCAACCACGGCCGAGACCAGCACCGGATCGCGCAATCCGATCCGGTCGGGCATGCCCGCTGGAGAATTGCCAGACGCAACGTCCGGCACGAAGTGCACCCGCGGCCCGCCCTCGTCGTCGCGGCGCGGTCGTTCGGGCTCTTCAGGCGGCCGTGGCGGACCGTCACCCGGTCCACCCGGTCCACCCGGGACGAGAGCGCATAGTTCAGGCAGCGCAACACAAACCGCACCAATACAAACTTCAGGCGCGATCAAACACAGTAGCGGCCCTAGTAGCGGTAGGCCTGGCAGCAACGGCAAGCCACACAGCAGCGGGAATTCCTCGCAGAAAGACGGATCGTCCACGGGCTCAGGAGGCGGATCGACGATCGGCCCTGGTGGCTTAGGCACGGGCTGCGGCTGCGGCTCCGGGCCGGGTTCGGGCTCTGGTGTGGGAGTAGGAGTGGGAGTCGGTGTGGGAGTTGGAGTCGGCTGCGGGACCGGGCCCGGTATCGGCGGCGGTGGCAGCGACAAGCGCAGATCGACGCGGCGGTTGCGCGAGCGACCTTCAACGGTTGCGTTGTCGGTGGCGGGGTTTGTCTCACCGAATGCGGTTACCCGAACGCGACCTGCAAAGGGTGCCAGCGCGGCAGCCACCGCCTGCGCCCTTTGTCGCGACAGGTCGAGGTTGTGTTCCTCCGGCCCGGTCTCGTCGGTGAAGCCGATCGCTCGTAATGTGATCGCTCTTGTCCCGCGGCTCTGGACCAACCGGCCGAGTTCCTCAAGGAGTGCGCTGTGTTCGGGCTTGAGCGTGGCACGATCGATGCCGAAGTTCCACAAACTCAGTGTTAGTGGGCGCGCTGCGCCACTGAATTGACCTGGGCTGGCCC
>JAYSPJ010000332.1:0-2711 GCA_043722155.1 Bradyrhizobium sp. | reverse complement strand
GCTGGACGGCGTATTCGAGCGTTATGCCCCAGCTGCTCCCATCGCCCAGGAGACGCTGAAACGCGGCCTGATCCTCAGGCGTCGTGATCAGAAGGATCTCCCGGATGCCGGCGAGCATCAGCACCGACAGCGGATAGTAGATCATGGGTTTGTCGTAGACCGCCATCAGCTGCTTGGAGACCGGCAAGGTCAGCGGATGGAGGCGGGTGCCGGAGCCGCCCGCGAGGATGATGCCGCGGCGTTGTGTGGTGTGAATCATCGGCGCGGCCTAGAGCGCCTGCCACACTTGCGCAATCCGCGTCGTCGCCGATTTTGCCTGGCGGGCGAATAGCGGAATTCTGGAAGCCAATGCTTCACGCAAGGCGTTGAAGACAGAGCCAAACCGCTCAGGGCCGGGTTCGTGGGAATGGTTCAAACCAACGCGGATCTTGCGTTAGAGAACGCCAAGTCCAGTTCCGAAGCCCGGGGCGCGAGTTTAGAGTCGCAGGTCGCTTTCGGTGATCGCGAGAATATTCTTGAGATCGTAAAGCACATGATCCGGCTTCCCGAAGCCCCGAAGCTCGGCCATCCCCAGATCGATGATGCTATCGTGCGCCACAGCCAGGACGATCGCATCGTATGCTCCGCGCTCGGGTCGCTCGGTGAGCGAGAGCCCATATTCCTCCATGGCCTGATCGGCGTCGGGCCAGGGATCGTAAACATCGACCTCAACCCCATAGCCACGCAGTTCAGCGATAACGTCGACCACCCGGGTGTTGCGCAAGTCTGGGCAATTCTCCTTGAAGGTCAGCCCCATGATCAAAACGCGAGCGCCGACCACCTCGATCCGCCGCCGGAGCATGGTTTTCACCAGCTGGCCCGAGATATAGGTGCCCATGCCGTCGTTGATCCGGCGACCCGCCAGAATGACTTCGGGGTGATAACCGAGCGCCTGAGCCTGGTGCGTCAGGTAGTAGGGATCGACCCCGATGCAGTGTCCCCCAACCAGACCTGGCCGGAATGGCAAAAAATTCCATTTCGTCGCGGCGGCATCGAGAACCTGGTGGGTGTCGATCCCCATCCGCTCGAAAATGATCGCCAGTTCGTTGACGAGCGCAATGTTGAGATCGCGCTGGGTGTTCTCGATCACCTTGGCCGCCTCGGCGACCATGATGCTCGCCGCGACGTACGTCCCTGCAGTGATAATCTCGCAATAAAGCGCATCGATACGCTCGGCCGCTTCGCGAGACGATCCCGATGTCACCTTGCGGATATCGGGCAGTCGGTGCTGCTTGTCACCCGGATTGATCCGCTCGGGCGAATAGCCGACCGCAAAATCCGCACCGAACCGCAGGCCTGACGCCCGCTCAAGCACCGGCACGCAATCCTGCTCGGTGCATCCGGGGTAAACCGTCGATTCATAAATTACGGTATCGCCACGCTCGAGCACCATACCCACGGTTTTGGACGCGCTGAGCAGCGGGCCAAGATCCGGTCGCTTGTGCGCGTCGATCGGGGTTGGCACCGTCACGATATAGACATTGCAAGACTGCAAGTCGGTGCGATCGTCAGAAAAGGTGAGCTGCCGCGCTGCTACCAGTTCGTCCGGTTCGATCTCAAGCGTCGCATCCTCGCCCCGTCTGAGTGCAGCGATCCGGACCGCGTTGGTATCGAAACCGATGACCGGGAAGCGTTTGCCAAGCTCGACCGCCAACGGCAGTCCGACATAGCCCAGCCCGATTATCCCGATGCGGACGCGGTTCAGCCAATCGCCCGTGTCGCTCAAGCCGAAGTTGCCTTGTCGCCGTAATAGTCGCGGAACCACTCGACAAAGCTGCGGATTCCGTCGCGATAGTCGGTTTGTGGCCGATAACCCGTCAGGTGCTGCAGCAGCGAGGCGTCCGCCCACGTCGCCGGAACATCGCCCATTTGCATTGGCATGTAGTTGCGTATCGCCTTCTTTCCGAGCCGATCCTCGATCGCCTCGATGAAATCGAGCAGGCTGACCTTGTCGGAATTGCCGATATTGACAACCCGGTAGGGAGCAACCGGTGACAGGCTGTCGCCAGGGGCGATATCCTCGACCGCTGCCGGTCGAACCGGAACGGTGTCGACAAGCAGGCGGATCGCCCGCACCAAGTCGCCCACGTAGGTGAAATCGCGATACATTTGCCCGTTGTTGTAAATGTCGATCGGCCGATCGGCGAGGATCGCTTCGACGAATTTGAACAGGGCAAGGTCGGGTCGGCCCCAGGGTCCGTACACCGTGAAGAACCGGAACATCGTGACCGGAATGTTCCACAGATGGGCATAGGCGTGGCCCATGCTCTCGTTGGCCTTCTTGGTCGCGGCATAGATCGTCAACTGCGTGTCGGCCTTCTCTCCTTCGGAGAACGGCATCGCTTCGTTGCCGCCATACACCGATGAAGTCGACGCCATCAGCAGGTGCTCGACATTTTGCTCGCGCGCGACTTCGAGGACGTTCAGCGTGCCGACTATGTTGCTGTCGATGTAGGCGCGCGGATTCTCGAGACTGTAGCGGACACCGGCTTGAGCCGCCAAATGGACGATGATCTCGGGCCGGAATTGTTCGGCGACGCTCCGCAGCTCGTCAGCATCCTCGAGCAACGCTTCGCTCGTCTGGAAGTTGGGATGCTCAAGCAGCATTCGATGCCGGCGCCGCTTCAACTCGACATCGTAATAGTCGGTCATGCCGTCGTAGCCGTGGACGA
>JAYSPJ010000331.1:0-1655 GCA_043722155.1 Bradyrhizobium sp. | reverse complement strand
GGCTTGACGCCGAGCGACTTCAGGCCGCGCTCGTTGACGACCATCACGCCGGAGGCGCCGTCGCAGATCTGGCTGGCGCTGGCGGCGGTGAGCTTGCCGTTTTCCGCGATCAGCTTGACGCCCCTGATGCCGTCGAGCGTGGAGTCGAAGCGGATGCCCTCGTCGATCGAGTGGATGTCGGTCGAACCGTCGGCGCGGGTGATCTGCAGCGGAATGATTTCGTCCTTGAACTTGCCGGCCTGCGTGGCGGCGATGGCGCGCTGGTGGCTCTCAAAGGCGTATCTGTCGAGATCGTCTTTGGAGAGGCCGTATTTCTCCGCCATCATTTCAGCGCCCGTGAACTGGCTGAACACGATGTTCGGATATCTATGCTCGATGTTCGGGCTCTTGGAGGTGCCAAAACCGTTCTTGGCCGGCAATTGCGACGACAGGCCCATCGGCACCCGCGTCATCGATTCCACGCCGCCGGCGATCACGATGTCCATGGTGCCGGACATCACCGCCTGGGCCGCGAAATGCAGCGCCTGCTGCGACGAGCCGCACTGGCGGTCGACCGAGGTGCCGGGCACGCTTTCCGGCAGCTTAGAGGCCAGGATGGCGTTGCGCGCCATGTTGTTGGATTGTTCGCCGACCTGCATGACGCAGCCCATGATCACGTCTTCAATCTGGTCGGGAGCAGCTCCGGAGCGCTCGACCAGCGAATCCAGCACGGAAGCCGCGAGATCGGCCGGATGCCAGCCTGCGAGGCGTCCTCCCTTGCGGCCGCCTGCGGTGCGTGCGGCGGCGACGATGTATGCCTCGGCCATGTCGTTCTCCCTGATTGTTTTGGGTGGGGTTTGAATGATGGGCCGGATTTAAGTGGCGCAGAGGGATTTAGTCAATCAATCAATTAACTCTTGAGTGCGGCCACGGCATCGGGTTATCTGCGCGCGGATTTCCCGCAGGCAGGCCATGGGATCGCAGTTGAACACCAGTGTACCGGCCCGGCTTCCGGGTGGAAAAAATACAACGGCCGAGAAGCTGCTGGTGGCGGCCAGCGAGCTGATGATCGAGCGTTCCTCGATCGACGTTTCCCTGAGCGACATCGCGCAGAAATCCGGCGTCAACGCCGCGCTGGTGAAATATCATTTCGGCAACAAGGACGGATTGTTGCTGGCCTTGCTGGCGCGCGATGCCGCGACCGAGGTGGCGAACCTCGAATATCTGCTGGCGCAGCCGATAGCGCCGACCGCAAAGCTGAAGCTGCATATCGCCGGCATTATCCGTGCGTATCACCAGTTCCCCTATATGAACCGCCTGATCCATTATTTGCTGCATGAAAGCAGCGTGGATGCCGCCGACGATGTCTCGAAATTCTTCGTCGCCCCGCTGCTCGATTTCCATCGCCGGCTGCTGGCCGAAGGCATCAAGGCCGGCGAGTTCCGCGACATCGATCCGGTGCTGTTCTACACCAGCCTGATCGGCGCCTGCGACCATCTGTTTTTCGGACGCCACGCAATGTCCCGCGCCACCGGCGTGGGGCCGGTCACCGACGAGGTTTGCCGCCAGTATATCAAGCATATGGAAGCGCTGATTTGCGGGGGCATGCTGGAAGAAAGGAAGGGGCGAATGGCGAGTAGCGAGTAGAAGCTGTCTGCTCCATTCGCTATTCGCTA
>JAYSPJ010000330.1:0-8637 GCA_043722155.1 Bradyrhizobium sp. | reverse complement strand
GAAAGCTTATCAAAACATTTGCACCCGAGCAGTGCGCTAACTACTTTCGACATGCCGGATACGCGTAGTGACCCATTTCAAGTGGAAACCGCTCTAGTTGATGGAGGTCGAAACTGTCACGTCGGATTCATGCGCTTCTGGACAATGGGAAGATCGCGTGAGAGCGACCTAGCTTCGCGGCGATAGCGCCTTGCGGTGCAGGTTCGTGACTGGAAATCCGTACTACTACGGACCCGCTATTATTCCGTTCTTTAGGGTTAACAGACAGCCTGTTCGCAACAGCTGGCCTGTCCGCTCGCGTACATTGGGGGAATTCGCCGTGGCATTCATGCAATTGAATATTCGAGGACGATTAATTCTTGGCTTCAGCGTCCTTTGCATTCTTCTGGCCGGCGTGGTCGGCACCACAATCATCAAGGTCCGCACGGTCAGCGAATCCACCGACCGGACCGTCAATCTGCGGGTTCCGACCGCCATGACCGCCAGCGATATGGTCGCGGGGATTTATGCGTCACTCGCATCGTTGCGCGGCTGGCTGATCACCGGCAACGACGCGTTCAAGACCGAACGCGCGGGACTCTGGAAAGCGATCCAGACCCGTGGCTCCGAGATGGATCAACTCTCCGGCAACTGGACCGTCGAGCAGAACAAGCAGGACTGGAGGCAGGCCAAGCCTTTGCTCGACGAATTGCGCAGTGCGCAGGACAAGGCCGAGGCGATTGCTCACACCATTGACGAGCAGCCCGCAGCCAAGATGTTGGCGACCGAGGCTGCCCCTCTCGCCAGGATCATGCTGCAGACGGCAACCTCCATCATCGACGAGGAGGGCAACATTGCCTCGACCGACCAGCGCAAGAGCCTGCTGATTGGCCTTGCCGACATGCGCGGCAGCATGGCCATGGCGATCGGCGCGATCCGCGCCTACCTGCTGACGGCTGACAAGTCGTTCAAGACGGAATTCGAGGAACTCTGGGCACTCAATCAGAAGAAGTTCGATGCGCTGTCGAAACGGCGATCGGAGATGACCAGCGACCAGCAGAAAGCCTTCGATTCGCTCGTTGCGGCCCGCGCCAAATTCTCGCCTCTGCCGCAGAAAATGTTCGATATCCGGGCCTCGGACCGCTGGAACATGGCGCAATGGTTCCTGACCAACGAAGCCGCCCCTCGCGCCAACAAGCTGCTCGATATCTTCGCCGGAGCAAAGGGCGCCGAGGGCGCGCGTTCGGGCGGAATGGTTTCGCGGCAACAGAACAGCCTGAAAGCGGACGGTGCGGCAACTCTCGCTGAAACCAGCTTCCTCACGACGCTGCTCTGGGTGCTGATGGGCGTGGGCATCGGCGTCGCCGCAACCGTCGTCTATCTGACCAGCCGCTCGATCGTGCCGCCCATTCTCAAGATGGTTGGCGCAATGGGGCGGCTTGCCCGCGGCGATCACTCCGTCGAGATTCCGGCGACCGACAACAAGGACGAAATAGGCCTGATGGCCAGGGCGGTCCTGATCTTCAAGGAGAATATGATCAAAGCCAAGGAGCTGGCCGCCAAGGAAGCCGAATCCATCAGCGCGCGTGTTGCCCGTGCGGGGCGCGTGAACAGCCTGACCGAGAAATTCGATTCCGATATCTCGACCGTGCTGCGCTCGGTGGCGTCGGCCTCGACCGAGCTGCAGGCGACGGCATCGTCGATGACGGCAACCGCTGAAGAGACCAGCAGTCAGGCTACCGCAGTAGCCGCAGCGACCGAAGAAGCTTCCACGAACGTGCAGACGGTCGCGGCGGCATCGGAAGAATTGGCCAGTTCGGTCACCGAGATCAGCCGTCAGGTGGCGCAATCGGCCGCGATAGCGCAGAAAGCCGTGGCGGAGGCCGACCGCACCAATACGACGGTGCAGGGCCTTTTCAACGACGCCGCTAGCATTGGCGACGTCGTCAAGCTGATCAGCGACATCGCCAGCCAGACCAACCTCCTTGCGCTCAACGCCACGATCGAAGCGGCGCGTGCCGGCGAAGCTGGCCGGGGATTCGCCGTGGTCGCGGCCGAGGTCAAGAGTCTCGCCGAGCAAACCGCAAAGGCAACGGATCAAATCAGCGCCCAGATTTCGTCGATCCAGAGCTCATCCAGCGAAGCCGTCGGCGCCATCAAGGGGATCACCGCGACGATCAACGAAATCAACGAGATCGCCTCTGCGATTGCCAGTGCGGTAGAGGAGCAGGGTTCGGCCACGCAGGAGATCGCGCGCAACGTGCAGCAAGCGGCGCTCGGCACCGGCGAAATCTCGTCGAATGTTGCCGGTGTTCAGCAGGCCGCCGGCGATACCGGCGCTGCAGCACATCAGGTTCTGCAGGCGTCCAGCGAATTGTCGAGGCAGTCCGAGACGATGCGAGGCCAGGTCGAAGCCTTCCTCAGCAACATCAAGGCCGCCTAATCGTAGTCCGCCAAACCTCTCCGCGCCGGAGCGCGGAGCGGGCCGACCCTCAATAACGGTAAGGCTCGATCTCCAGCAACGGGAATGCACTGAACACATGGGGCAGATTGGTCGGCATCGCCGGGTGCAGATAGGACTTGTCCAGTTCGGCAAAACTCGTCACGCCCAGCAGCCCCAGGCACCGTATCACCTCGTCCTCGAGCAGTTCCAGCATGCGCACGACTCCGGCCTCGCCGGCAGCCGCAAGCGCCCAGCATTGCAGGCGGCCGATGCCGACGAGATCGGCGCCCATCGCGATCGCCTTGACGATGTCGGTGCCTCGGCAGAACGAGCCATCGACCATGATCCTGGCCCGGCCGGCGACGGCGGCCACAATCTCAGGCAGCACCTGCAAGGCACCGCGGCCATGGTCGAGCTGACGCCCGCCGTGGTTTGACACATAGATCCAATCCACCCCGTGATCGAGTGCGATGGCTGCGTCTTCGGCAGTCGCTATCCCCTTGATCACCAGCGGGATCTTGAATTTGTCCTTGATCAGTTTCACGGTGCGCCACTCCAGTCCCTTCTGGAAATCGCCCCCGGTGGCGCGAACCCGGCTGGCGCGGACGTAACGCTTGGCGATATCGCGCTCGCGCCGGCTGTAATGCGCGGTATCGACGGTCAGGCAGAACGCGGCATATCCGCCCGCGATCGCGCGGCCGACACAATCTTCGACGAAGGCGTCGCCGCCGCGCACGTAGAGCTGAAACATCCGCAACGCGCCAGGCGCGGCCTCGGCGACCCCATCCAGGCCGGGTTCGGACACCGAGCTCAACATATGCGCAGCGCCGAACGTACCGGCGCCACGCGCGACGGCGGCGCCCGCGCCTGGATCGAAGATCTCAAGCGCGCCGACCGGCGCCAGCATGACCGGCAACCGCAACTTGCGGCCGAACACCTCGACCGATGCATCGACCCTGGCGACGTTGCGCAGCACGCGTGGCCGGAATGCAATCTCGTCAAGCGCCATGCGATTGCGGCGCATGGTGGTTTCGGTCTCGGCGGCACCGACAATATAGTCCCAGGCATTCTGATTGAGATTCGCCCGCGCCTTGCGAACGAACTCGTGAAGGTTCTGGTACTCTTCGCCGCTCGCGCCGAGTTCCACGGCCATCGGCTGGATAGGCGTCCCGTCATTCATGGTGTTTCGCTCCCCTTTTTGGGGACAATAGCCGCTGCGGACAGACTGCGAAAGCTGCCTCCCCGCGCGGTTTGAGCCCGAATGCGAGCTTTTTCCCCCGCCGCTCATTAAACAGCCCGCGTCGAATAAGAACACATAAAGGTGAGGTGTGGCGCCGTTCACATAGCTGCTTTGCGATCCGCGCTAGTCAAGCGGCGCAGACTATTTGGGGTGGAGAACCGAACGGAGGTTTCCCATGAAGCGCCTGATGATTTCGGCGATCGCGGCGATCGCGCTGCTCGCTGCCGCAACCAGCATGCCGCGATCGCACGCGCCCTCAGCCGGCCGTCCCGCCGGCATGATGTCGTTGCAGGAGTTGCGCACGACAACCGACGTCAACAAGCTCCCGATCGAGGAATTCGACGATCAGTCGCTGGTCTATTCGAAGACGAGGCGATAGATCGGCCCGTCACCGGTTGGCGATTTGCACAGGCGCGGAATGGAAAAATCCCGCCCCGGAGACCTGCGATGCGATCAGAAAGGCGGCCATGACGGCCGGTACGCTGATGAACCTCAAGAATTGATCCACGGAAAGCATCGTTGTCGTCCCCCAGATAGAAAAGCCGGCTTCAACCGCCGGCTTCAATTCGCGCCTTGCATCGTCTGATCGCCGGTCAGAAGCTGATCCGTGTAGGCTGCCGCGGAGATCGTGAGCAGCGCCAGAATCGAAATGACGACCAACGTTTTCATGGCGTGAGCGTCGTTTTCGATTGTGGCCAAAAATGTCAGAGCTTGGCGCATTTTCTGGACGAACCGGTGAAACATCATGGCCGCCGCGACCCGTCTCGGCTCAGCCCGAAAATCGGCTTCGGTATTCCGAAGGCGATATGCCGAGGTGACGAATAAAGGCCCGCCGCATCCGTTCGTCGTCGCCGAATCCTGCCCGTCGTGCTACCTCGACCACGCTGCGGATTTCGCTGCTTTCCAGCAGCAGCCGCGCGGTTTCCACACGCAGCGCTTCGACGCCGCTTGCCGGCGTCATTCCCGTGCGGCTGGCATAGGCGCGCGCGAAGGTTCGAGGGCTCATGCCGGCTTTTTCGGCGAGCGTTTCGACCTTGAGATCGCCTGCAATATTTTCGATGATCCAGGCGTGCAGCGCGCTGAAACGCCCCTCGACGTCGGAAGCCTGCGCCGCAAGCACGGTTGAGAACTGGCTTTGGCCGCCGGGGCGCTTGAGAAACACCACCAGCCTGCGCGCGATATCGAGCGCGGTGGTATGACCGAAATCCTCCTCGATCATGGCGAGCGCCAGGTCGATGCCCGCGCTGACGCCAGCCGACGTCCAGACCCGCCCGTCCTTGACGAAGATCGCATTCGGCTCGACGCGAATTCTGGGAAAGCCGTCCGCCAGTCTCGGACAGTAGCGCCAATGCGTCGCGGCACGCTTTCCGTCGAGCGCGCCGGTCCAGGCCAGCGCGAACGCTCCGAGACAGACGGACGCCACCCGCCGGGCCCTGGGCAGCACCTCCAAAATCCATTCCATCAGGACGGCGTCTTGCCGCAGCGCCCATATACCCGGGCCGCCCGGGATCACCAGGGTATCGACCTGGTTCGGCCGAATGCTGGAGATCGGGGCGGTATCGACCATCATCCCGACGTCGGTCGGCACCAATCCGCCTGAGGTCGAGAGGTAGGACAGCGAGTAGCTCGCGCCGGGCAGTTCGATCGCCTGCAATTCCGCGAACACCTGCGCCGGACCCGAGATGTCGAGCAGGGTCACGCCGGGAAAGGCGACGATCGCCACGCGCCTTGCGGAGGCTCTTTCGCGCGGCTCCGGCCGCCGGGGTTTGGCAGATTTCGAGGGCATATTGTCCTTTAAGCCAATCGCGGCTCGCCTGTATAGCTCGCTGGGATAGCTGGGGTGTCGGACATGTCGCGAGAGCTGCGCCGCCAATACGGAACCGTCAAATCGCCCTGGCCCGACTACGCGGTCTATAGTTTCCCGGATGCGACGCGCGTCGGTCCGGCCGAACAGCGGCCTTTGATGGATGCGATGAACAACATCATCGCCGTCAACTGGCAGGCGAAGGAGCCGCATTGGACGGCGGACTCCTCCCCGTTCGACAGGAAATTCAGCCTCATTCTGGTCTACGACGCTTCCGGACTGGTGGCGTTTTCGGTCTACCGCATGCTGCGGATCGCAGGCCTGCCGGCCATCTATCGCAGCGGCACCGAGGTGCTTCCGGCCCATCAGGGCCGCGGCCTCTACGGATTTTTCACCACGGAAGTCCTGAAGTCTTCTGGCCCAGCCGCCGCCGACAGCGGTATCCTCTACGGATGGCGCACGCGCAATCCCATCGTGTGGGCGGCAAATGCCAGGATCTGCGAGAAAGTTGCGCCCTCGCTGTTCGACGCCCCCCAGGACACCGCGCTGCAGGCGGCCTGCATCGAGATGTGCACATTGCTCTATCCCGGCAAGGGCCTCGAAGTACCAAGCATGATCATGCGCGGCGCTTACGGCCACATCAAGCATCATCGTCAAGCCTATCACGGCGCGGCATCGCTGGTTGACGAAGCGATGCAGCGCGTGATCCCGGATTCGGCGGATGCCCTGTTTTCGGTCGGCCTGGTGAGGGTCTGATGGCGTTGACGGAACAGCACGTCGTGCTCGCCCCGGCCGCCCGCCCGACGGATCGCGCCTATCTGGCCTGGGCGGCGGTGGCCACCGCCTACGCGATCGCGTTCCTGCAGCGGGTGTCGCCGCAATCGGTCAGCCTGAATTTCATGGCCGACTTCTCCACCGACGCCGCCGGTGTCGCGATGCTCGCCTCGAGCTACTTCTGGGGCTACACTTTGATGCAGATTCCGGCGGGTATCCTGGTCGACCGCTTCGGCGTCAAGCGCGTGGTTCTGTTCAGCATGGCAGCGTCTTCGCTCGGAAGTGCGGCGTTCGCACTGGCGCCGAACCTGCTCGACGTTTTTGCCGCGAGACTGATCATCGCCTGCGGCGATGCGCTGGTTTTCACTGCGCTCTTGAAGCTCGTCGCGCTCAGTTTCAAGGACGAACGGTTCGGCATGATGTCGGGCATCTCGCAGGTGTCAGGCTATGTCGGCGGCGTGTTGGCGACGACCCCGCTGGCCGCGGCGGTGACCGGCTTTGGCTGGCGCGCGTGCTTTATCTTCATCGCCTGCGTCGGCGCGGCCAACCTCGCCTTTGCGTCAGTCGTGCTCAAGCCGGACCCGGTATCGCACAGCACCAAGACCCTGAGGAGCGTACTCGCCGCCAGCCGGCAATCGCTTGGGCGATTGGCGAACTGGGGGTGCGCCATGACCTTTGCGTCCCACTTTGCCGTGGTAACGACGCTGTCGGGCGTATGGGGAATCCCGATGGTGGCGCATTTCTTCAATATCTCCCCGGCGGCCGCCAGCACCCCTCTGCTCGCCTTCATGATCGGCAACGCGATCGGTTCGATCTTCCTCGGCCATATGGCGGACCGGGCGGCGGCGCTCGATACCGCGCTGATTCGCATTTGCCTGTTGCGGATGCTCCTGATCGCGATGTTGCTGCCTCCGGCCGCCCATGCGCTGGGCTTTCTCTATGTCACCATCGTGTTCTCAGTGCTCGGACTGGTCGCCGGCGGGACCGTGCCGCTGGTGCTGAAGTGCACCAAAAAGCTCTACACCGCCGACCTGATCGGCGTCGGCGCATCGGTCAACACGACGGCTGCGGGAATTTTCGCAGGCGCTTCGCAGCCCGTTATCGGGCTCGCCATGGTGGGCGTCAGCCAACTTGCAGGGACCGGTCTCGAGCCCGGGGCCGGCTCGGTCGGCGATGCCGGCTACAGCGCGCTGATTGGAATTCTGCTGCTCATGTCGCTGCCGGGCATCGCCGGTCCGCTGCTGATGAGGCGCAAATTGATAGTTCGTTAGCCGCATTAAATGAGAGAGGGACAGAATGTCGCGATTGTATTTGAGAAAAGGCGAAGTCGCCTCGAGCCACGCGGTGAGTACATGGCAGAGCGTGATGTTTTCCGAATTCGAAGCGCAAATGAGCAGTGAAGCAAGACCCTTTCCCTGCGTGTTCGGCGTGGCCGGCTATCGGCAGGATCAGTTACGCTATCTGTTTCTCGATCCCTTCGATGTCGAGGTTCTCGGCGCGCAGCTCGCGCAATTCGTGGCCGAATCCCGCTCGCACGGGCCAAACACATCGCTGATCGTATTCACCCGGCCCCGGCCGGTGCAGACGCTGGACGCCTATTACCGGAAGATGTGGCATACGCTCGACCAGCTGGCGCAGCTGGACAAGAATCCGTGGCCGGACACCATCCCCGAACAGATCGACCATCCGATGTGGGAGTTCTCGTTCGCGGGTGAACCGATCTTCGTGGTGTGCAGCACGCCCGCGCATGTGACGCGGCAGAGCCGCCGCTCCAGCGCCTTCATGCTGACGTTTCAGCCGCGCTGGGTGTTTGAAAAGATCCTCGGAACGGAGAAGGCCGCAGCGGCGGCGTTCGCCGAAGTGCGCAAGCGGCTCGTTCCGTACGACAGCACCAGCCCCTCGCCGCTGCTTGGACGCTACGGCGCCACCGATGGGCGCGAATACCAGCAATACTTCCTGGCGGACGACAACCACACCGAGACGGGATGTCCGTTTGCCAAGCTCGCGCAGAACAAGACCTCTCCAGCCAAAGACAGGGAGCAAGCAGCATGACCCGGATCATCGCTGGCACGAAGACGGAATTCTCGATCGACCCCGCCATCCTGGCGTTGCTCCCCGAGCAGGGCTGCGTCGAATTGCAGCGCGACGCCGCGGGCAAGGTGCATCATTTCCACACCCACCCGGTGGATGAGATCCTGGTGATCATCAAGGGCGCGCTGAAATTCGAGTGGGATGGCGGCGAGCGCATCTGCCGCCCTGGCGACACCATCCTGCTGCCCGCCGGCACACGGCACCAATCCGAGGCGCTGGATGAGGCGATCTACGCGATCGCGACGCGTCCGCCCGCCGCCAATCCGGCCAGCAACTGACGCGACAGGAGCGCTTGTCGGAAAAAAA
>JAYSPJ010000329.1:0-4852 GCA_043722155.1 Bradyrhizobium sp. | reverse complement strand
AAGCGCAACAGCGCCGTTACGTCCCTGGCCATCCCGATCTCGGGGCGCAGGATATCGCCCACCACCAGCCGGCCGCCGGGCTTCAATAGCCGCTTGACGACCGCGAAGGCCTGGTCGAGTTCGGCCGGCGTCATGTACTGGGCGACCGAGTTCATGACCGCGAGATCGATGGATTTTTCGTCCATCTTCCTGAGGTCATCGAGCGAGCGCACCCTGATCTTGGTGTTCGGGGCAAAGCGTGCGATCAGCCGGCCGCGCACGCCCGGCGCGGGCTCGGCGAGGTAAAGCTTGCCGCAGGCGTCGGCGACCTTGGTCGCGGACAGGGCCTCGCCGCAGGCGTAATCCAGTACCACCGCGTCGGGGGACGAGATGTAGCCGATGATGTCCCTGGCGACGATCTGGAAATGCAGGTCGCGATGCAGCCTGCTCGCATAAATCGTATGCGTGGAATCGTAGTAGTCGATCCAGTCATCCATGGGCGAAGGGGTCCGGCAAAACGGGTTCCGGCGGGGGAACCGGCAGGTATGTGATGCGTTAGGTGGTCCGGCGACCATTGTCCAATGCCGTCAAGGTTTGGTCCTAACAGGAAGGTGCATCGTGAGCAAAGCCAGGCAAGACAACAAGACCAACAAGGTGTCCCCCGACCTCGATACGCCCACCGATCTGCCGCAAGCAGCCGTCGACAGGATTTCGGCGTCGCTCAATGTGCTGCTGGCCGACGCCTTTGCGCTGTATCTGAAGACCAAGAACTTCCACTGGCACGTCTCGGGCCGGCATTTTCGCGACTATCACCTGCTGCTCGACGAGCAGGCCGATGCGATTTTCGCCACCACCGATGCGCTCGCCGAGCGTGTCCGCAAGCTCGGCGGCGTCACGCTGCGCTCGATCGGCCAGATCGCCAAACTGCAGACCATCACCGACAACAACGAGAGCTACGTGCCGCCACGCGAAATGCTGCGCGAGTTGATGGAAGACAACAAGAAGATGGCGGCGGCGATGCGCAAGGCCCACAAGGTCGCCGACGACAAGGACGATCCGGCCACTGCCGGCCTGCTCGAGACCTTCATCGACGAGACCGAGCGCCGCACCTGGTTCCTGTTCGAGGCCAGCCGCCGGGAAGGCGACAACGCGGCGTAGCGCTCCCTTCCGTCATCGCGAGGACGCGGTGAACCGCGATGATGCTGCCTAACTGCCAACCGGCGATGTGGCCGGAAGCTCGAACACCAGGCAGGTCGTGGTGGCATGCGCCAGCAGGCGGCCCTTGGCGTCGCTGATGCGCGCTTCCGCCGTCGCGGCGCGGCGGCCGACGCTCAGCGTGCGGCCTTCGGTACGGACCGGGCCGGTGTCCTTGGTCATGCCCTTGATGAAGGAGATCTTGAATTCGAGCGTGGTGTAGCCCGTGCCGGCCGGCAGCGCGCTGTGAACTGCGAGCCCCATCGCCGAATCCAGCAGGATCGCGGCGTAGCCGCCATGTACCGAGCCGATCGGATTGTAGTGCCGGAAGCCGGGAATGCTGTGGAAGACGACCACGCCCGGTTCCGCGGTCTGGTCGAACGGCTCAATCGTCTGCATGATCGGCGGTGGAGGCAGTTTGCCGGCGAACATGGCGCGGACGAAATCGAGCCCCGACATCGACGCCATCACCTCCAGCGGCGTCACGCCGTATTCGATCTGGGGGGTGGTTGCATCGTTCATGGCATGGTTCCTGCGGATTATGATGATGGTCATCATACTAAACGACCGGCGATTTCGCCAGCGTTTTCCGAGCTGGCGTTGCCGGAGGTGCCGCCGTCATCCTGCGGTGCGCGCCCTTGCGCGCCTCGAAGGATGGGCCACGGGTGGAAACGTCTCATCCTTCGAGGCTCGCCGGAGACGGCGAGCACCTCAGGATGACGACCTGCGTTGCTGAAAGACTACGCGCCCTTCTTCGCCCGCATCAGATCGGCGAACCGCTTGAACAGATAATGCGAGTCGCGCGGGCCGGGCGAGGCTTCCGGGTGATACTGCACCGAGAACACCGGCTTGCCGTCGAGCGAGATGCCGCAATTGGAGCCGTCGAACAGCGAGATGTGGGTTTGCGTCGCGCCTTTCGGCAGGGTCGCCTGGTCCACGGCAAAGCCGTGGTTCATCGAGGTGATCTCCACCTTGCCGGTGGTCTCGTCCTTGACCGGATGATTGGCGCCGTGATGGCCCTGATGCATCTTCCTGGTCTTGGCGCCGACCGCGAGGCCGAGCATCTGGTGGCCGAGGCAGATTCCGAAGGTCGGGGTGCCCGACTCGATCACCTTCTGGATCACCGGCACGGCGTATTTTCCGGTTTCGGCGGGGTCACCGGGTCCATTGGACAGGAACACGCCGTCGGGCTTCATCGCCAGAATGTCTTCGGCCGAGGTGGTCGCCGGCACCACCGTGATCTTGCAGCCTTCGCCGGCCAGCAAGCGCAAAATGTTGCGCTTGATGCCGTAGTCGATGGCGACGACGTTGAACTCGGGTGCGGTCTGCCGGCCAAAGCCCTTTTCCCAGGCCCATGGCGTTTCGTCCCAGGTGAAGCGCTGCGCGGATGTCACCATCGGCACGAGGTCCATGCCTTCGAGGCCGGGCCATTCGCGCGCTTCTTCTTTCAGGCCATGCAGGTCGAACTGGCCGTCCCTGGCGTGGGCGATCACGGCGTTCGGCATGCCCTTGCCGCGGATCAGCGCGGTCAGGGCGCGGGTATCGATGCCGGACAAGCCGATGATGCCGCGCGCCTTCAGCCATGCATCGAGATGCTTGACGGAGCGGTAGTTCGAGGGATCGGTGATGGCCGCGCGCAGGATCACACCGCGTGCGCCCGGCGTCGCCGCCATGTTCACCGTTTCGATGTCCTCGTCGTTGGTGCCGACGTTGCCGATATGCGGAAAGGTGAAGGTGATGAGCTGCCCGGCATAGGAGGGATCGGTGAGGATCTCCTCATAGCCGGTCATCGCCGTGTTGAAGCAGACTTCGCCGACCGCCTGGCCTTCCGCGCCGAGGCCGAAACCCTCCAGCACGGTGCCATCGGCAAGCACGAGGAGCGCGGTCGGTTTGTGGTCCGGCCAGGCTGGGTTGTTTTCAGGGGATGTCATGAGCGCATTACATAGTCGCCGCACTCCCATGCGTCAAAGCCGGAAGCAGCCGATTCACATGCGCTTTGCGCATATTTGACAGGCGGGACGGGGGTCCTAATCTGCAGTTCCCCGCCCGGGACCGCTTTATCCCCGAAAACCGCCCGATCCGGAGCCGCGCATGGACAATACGATGCCGATCTTGCTGGTTCCGGGACTGGTGTGCTCGCCGCGGATCTATGCGCCGGTCGTACCGGCGTTGTGGCGATTCGGCCCGGTGACGGTGGCCAACCACATCCGCGACGACAATATGGGCGCGATCGCGCGGCGGATCCTGGCCGAGGCGCCGCCGCGTTTTGCGCTGGCCGGGCATTCGATGGGCGGCTACATCGCCTTCGAAATCATGCGGCAGGCGCCGGAGCGGGTGGCGAAGCTGGCGCTGATGAACACCCAGGCGCGGCCCGATACGCCGGAGGCCAGCGAGCGGCGACGCGGCCAGATCGCCCGCGCGCAAGGAGGCGAATACCGCGCCATCCTCGATGAGTTGTTTCCCGGCTTCGTGCATCCCTCGCGGCGCGGCGACGCCAGCTTGCGCCAGCTGGTGTGCGACATGGGCGACGACGTCGGGCCCGAGGCTTTTGTGCGCCAGCAGACGGCTGTCATGAGCCGGCCGGATTCGCGGCCGATGCTGGCGTGGATCAAGTGTCCGACGCTGGTCTTGTCGGGCGACGAGGACAATACCATCCCGAATTCGCTGTCGGTCGAGATGGCGGACGGCATTCCGGCCGCGAAGCTCGCGATCCTGCCCAATTGCGGCCATCTCCCGCAGCCGGAGCAGCCGCAGGCGACCGCCGAGGCGCTGGTCGAATGGCTGCGAAGCTAGTTGTTTCATTGCCGCGAACCGCCTAGATCAGAGGTTTCCAGCGAAGCGGCCAATGGCTCGCGAGAGGACATCACGATGCTGCGCGATGACATCAACAACGCCGTCAAGGACGCGATGCGGGCCAAGGACGAGCGCAAGCTTTCCACCCTGCGCATGGTCAATTCGACCATCAAGAACGCGGACATCGCCGCGCGCGGCGAAGGCAAGCCGCCGCTCAGCGATGCGGATCTGCTTGGTGTGTTCCAGAAAATGATAAAACAGCGCCAGGAATCGGTCGAGCTCTACGACAAGGGCGGCCGCGCCGAACTCGCCAACCAGGAGCGCGAGGAGATCGCGATCATCACGGCCTATCTGCCGAAACAGATGTCGGACGACGACGTCAAGGCGGCGATCGCAGCCGCCGTCACCGAAACCGGCGCCGCCGGCATGAAGGACATGGGCAAGGTGATCGGCGTGCTCCGCGCCAAATACGCCGGGCAGATGGATTTCGGCAAGGCCAGCGGCCTGGTGAAGTCGGCGCTGGCCGGTTGAGTAATCTTCCCAACTTGTCGTGAAATCCACGCGCTCGCGTTGACCGCGTATTCAGGCTTCTGTTCAACAGGCAATCCCATGTCATCCTCCGTATCCGACAGCGTCGCTTCTGCAAGCCCCCTGTTGTTCCAGCCGTTTACGATCCGCGGCCTGACTCTCAAGAACCGCCTGGTCGTGCCGCCGATGGTCCACTACCGGGCCGGACCCGGCAGCACCTGCGGCATGTTTCACAATGTGCATCTCGGCCGCTATGCGCTGGGAGGTTTTGGGCTTGTCTTTGTCGAGGCCACCGCCGTCGAGGAGGTTGGCCTGATCAACGAACATGACCTTGGCATCTGGAATGATGCACAGGCGC
>JAYSPJ010000328.1:0-2857 GCA_043722155.1 Bradyrhizobium sp. | reverse complement strand
GGTCGCATCGCTACGCGCCGCAGGCGGAAATCCTGAAGTACATCAATCACGTCGCCGACCGCTTCGACCTGCGCGAGTCCATCAGTTTCAAGACCTGTGTGCTCTCCACAGTGCTCGACGAAGAGAGCAACCTCTGGGTGATCAGGACTAGCACCGGCGAGACTGTCCGGGCCCGTTACTGCATCATGGCTAGCGGCAATCTGTCGTCCTTTCGCGTGCCGGAGTTCCGCTGCCTGGAGCGGTTCAAGGGCCAGTGGTACCACTCCTCGCACTGGCCGGAAGGCGGCGTCGACGTGTCCGGCAAACGGGTCGGCGTGATCGGCACGGGCTCCACCGGCATCCAGATCATCCCGGTCGTGGCGCAGACCGCCGGCCACTTATATGTGTTCCAGCGCTCGCCGAACTTTTGCATGCCGGCGCAGAACGCTCCGCTGGATGCGAAGACCCACGACGACTACAAGGCGGTGTATCCGGAAAAACGGCAGGCGGCCCGCGAATCGGTGTTCGGCCTGGCGGGCTTCGCCAACCCGACCCGTTCCGCGCTCGCCGTGTCGCCGGAAGAGCGCACCCACCAATACGAGAAGATGTGGGAGCACGGCAGCAACCAGGCCTTCCTGACCTGCTTCACCGACCTGCTGACCAACCAGGAATCGAACGACACGGCCGCCGAGTTCGTGCGCGGAAAGATCTGCGGAATCGTCCGGGATTCCGGGACCGCCGAACTGCTGTGCCCGACCGACCACCCGATCGGCGCCCGGCGCCTGTGCCTGGCGGCGGCCGGTGTGCAGGTGGTCGCGCGGCGGATCGCGGGCCTGCCCCCACGGCTTCATCCGCTTGCACAACCTAGTCGGCGCCGCGGACGAGGCGATTGCCGCGATCTCGCCCGCCTTTGCGCCGGCACCCGATAACCAGGAGACCATTCCAGTGAAAACCCACAACCACTTCATCGACGGCGAGTACGTCGAACCCCTCGGCGGGAAATGGCTCGACAGCATGGACCCGTACCAGGGCAAGCCATGGGCCCGCGTGCCACAAGGCTGCGCGCGCGACGTCGACCGGGCCGTGGCCGCCGCGTCGCGGGCCATGAAGTCCGGCCCCTGGGCCACCATGACCGCAACCAACCGGGGCAAGCTGATGCTCAAGCTCGCCGAACTGGTGACGCAGAACGCGGACCGGCTGGCCGAGATCGAGGTGCGCGACAACGGCAAGCTGTTGGCCGAGATGCGCGGCCAAATGGGCTACCACCCCGAGTGGTGGCGCTACTTTGGCGGCCTGGCCGACAAGATCGAGGGCTCGGTGATGCCGATCGACAAGCCCGACGTGATGGCGTTCACCCGCCACGAGCCGGTGGGCGTGGTCGCGGCGCTGACGGCGTGGAACTCGCCGTTGCTGTTCGTGGCCTGGAAGTGCGCCGCCGCGATCGCCGCGGGATGCGCGGTGGTGGTCAAGCCGTCCGAATTCGCTTCGGTCTCGACGCTGGAATTCGCCGCCCTCACGCGCGAGGCCGGCTTTCCCAACGGCGTGTTCAATGTGGTCACCGGGCTGGGCGGCGAGGCCGGCTCCGCGCTGGTGGACCACCCGGACGTGGCCAAGATCACATTCACCGGGTCGGACGCGACCGGCGCCCGCATCTACGCCCAGGCGGCAAAGACCATGAAGCGGGTCTCGCTCGAGCTGGGCGGCAAGTCGCCCAACATCGTATTCGACGATTGCGACATGGACAAGGCCGCGGCCGGTGTCATCTCCGGCATCTTCGCGGCCACCGGCCAGACCTGCATCGCCGGCTCGCGCCTGCTGGTGCAGAACTCGATCAAGGAAGAATTCACGAAGAAGGTGGCTGCGATCGGCGCCTCGGCGCGCAAGGGCAACCCGATGCTGGCCGACACCAACATCGGCCCGGTCACGACGGCCGCGCAGTACAGGAAGATCCTCGACTACATGGCCATTGCCAAGGCCGAGGGCGCGCGCTGCATCCTGGGCGGCGGGCCGGCGACCGCGCCGGAGCTGACCGGCGGGCAGTTCGTCGAGCCGACCATCTTCACGGACGTCAAGCCCAACATGCGCATCGCGCGCGAGGAAGTGTTCGGGCCGGTGCTGTCCATCATCGGCTTCGAGGACGAGGCCGATGCCATCGCGATGGGCAACGACACCATCTACGGCCTGGCCGCAGGGGTCTGGACCCGCGACATCGGCCGGGCGATCCGGATGTCGTCGGCCCTGAAGGCCGGGACGGTCTGGGTCAACACCTACCGGGCGGTGAGTTTTATGATGCCGTTCGGCGGCATGAAGCATTCCGGCATCGGACGGGAAAGCGGCATCGATTCGATCAAGCAATTCCTGGAAACCAAGAGCACCTGGATTTCGTACGCCGAGGGCGCGCCGGCCAACCCCTTCATCATGCGCTGACGCGGCAGGAGAAAAAAATGCAAGGTATCGTTTTCATGGGCGACCGGAAACTCGAACTCCAGACTTTCGAGGATCCGACGCCCGGGCCCGGCGAGGTGGTCCTGGAGATCAAGGCCTCCGGCATGTGCGGCAGCGACCTGAAGTTCTACCGCTCGCCGCAAGGCGAAGCCATGAAGGCGCTGGGATTCAGCGCCGGCGCAGTGGTTATCGCGGGCCATGAACCTTGTGGCGTCGTGGTGGCGGTTGGCGCCAACGTCAACTCGAAGCAGGCCCGCATCGGACAACGCGTGATGGTGCACCACTATCGCGGTTGCGGCGCCTGCCCGCATTGCTCGACCGGCTGGCAGCAACTGTGCGTCGAAGGCGTGGCCGAGGTCTATGGCGTGACCGGCAACGGCGCGCATGCCCGCTACATGAAGTGCCCCGCGAACACGATCGTGGCGCTGCCCGA
>JAYSPJ010000327.1:0-4709 GCA_043722155.1 Bradyrhizobium sp. | reverse complement strand
CCGATGAGAAGCCAGCGATCGCGCTCGCCGAATAAGTTCGCAAATTCCATTTGCCTCCACATCCTGAGTCGATGGATTGGCCAACGGGACTCGCGGCTAGACAGGAAGTCGCGCACGAGCATCGACTCGATACCCGGGGCTGTTCATGGGCCGTCTGCTGCCATTCCGGTTCAGGAGCGAACCGCAAGAAAGCGGCCATTCACGACCTCCACACGGCAGGACAGCTCCCGCCAACAATCCGGACCAACAGGTGGCGGATCGACCACCACGGAAGCAGTCGTAATATTGTTTCGTATAAAGAATTTCAGTTGAGGTCCTCGTTAGTGCTATTACGTTTCCGAACCGAATTCCTTTTGGCGATTCGGGTCTGACCAAGTATTTGTATTTAATGCATCTATTGGGGGGAATGTAAGATGGCACGCGCCGGTCTCAATCCATTCAGCTCTGGCCATTCGTTGATGCCTCGCGGGCTCGGCAAGGGTGCCATCGAGAATGTTCACAATGGCCGCTTCGACCGGCTGATGCCGGTCTCCAAAAGCCCGAAACCAGACGACGCGATGCTCCAGAAGCTCGCGATCTTCATGATCACTTCGTTCGATGCCAAGGGGCCGACCACGCCTGACGCGGGTACACCAATAGACAAGGCGGAACCGTCGGACGAAAATGCTACAATCCCCGCTGCCTACACCTACTTCGGCCAGTTCGTTGACCATGACCTGACGCTGGATACCACTGACTTTGGGCAGAGTCAGAAAGATCTAAACGCAACGATCGATTTCAGAACGCCTGCGCTCGACCTTGACTGTGTCTACGGCGGCGGACCGGCTGACCAACCGTACCTCTACGGCCTTGCGAAGAACGGCGCGCGCCATCTTCTCCGGCTTGGCAAGCCCATCGCTGGCGCGGGAGCGAACCACACGAAGGCTGACCTGCTACGTCTGCCAGCCGTCTCCGCCGCAGATCCCGGCGAGCTCGCGATCATCGGCGACAAGAGGAATGATGAGAACAAGATCGTCTCGCAGTTCCAAGCGATCATGATCTCGCTGCACAACAAGATCTACGAGGACGACAGCTTACATCTGGGCATCACTGATTTAACCGAACGCTTCGCCAACGCAGTGCGGATCGTGCGGTGGCACTATCAATGGGTTGTGCTGCACGACTTTCTAGAAAAGCATCTTGTCCTGTCATCGGCGCTTTCGGACTTTGGGTCGCTCCATCATCCTCATCTGGAACTCTATGACGCCGTGATGGCGAGCGGTCGCCAGTACCCGTTCATGCCGGTAGAGTTCAGCGGTGGCGCGTACCGGCTGGGACATTCGATGGTCCGACCGAGCTATTCATTGAGCGCCAACATCTTGGCGATGGGGAACCCTAAGACGTCGCGGATCAATACTTTCGGGACAGTAGGACAGGACCTTAGAGGCTTCGGCGAGCCGATCAGCGCCGCTTGGTCGATTGACTGGGGATTCTTTGTCGACGGCATGAAGGCTCAAGGCGCCAAGCCAGAATGGGTAATTCCGCAACCCTCCTATCGACTTGATACCAGGGTCGTAAATCCCCTCTCGAACCTGCCGGAATTTGCGAACGTCAAGGACCGCATTGAGGCAAATCTCGCGTACCGCAATCTGTCCCGCGGCGTCGGGCTTGGATTGCCAACCGGCGAGGAAGCAGCGGCAGCATTGCGGATCCAGCCGCTTTCGACTGAGCAGATCTGGTCGGCCGGTTCGAGGCTCTACAAGGACGAGAATGGCGGATCTGAGATCAAGTCCCGGCGCAAGGCGATGAAGGACGCGAAATTTGCTGAACATTTCGCAGGTCGCACGCCTTTGTGGTTCTATGTTTTGAGAGAAGCGGAATGGTATGGATGTACCAAAAACCTTCCCGCGGCCTATCTAAGTACAAAGTCTTTGGCGGCTGAGGTTCCTGCGGACGTAGAACAAGAGAACGTAAATTACGGCGGTCAGTTCCTTGGTCCAGTAGGCTCCCATATTGTGCTCGAGACGTTCATCGGTTTGTTGTGGTACGACAAGATGTCTTTCCTGCATGATCCGACGTGGCGGCCGCATGCAAAGCTGAATCCCTCCGGCGAATTCACACTCGGCAAGCTTATCGCCTATGCAATCAACTGAGTTATCCGTCGCAGGCTCGATCCTCGATCGCAAGGCGCACACCCGTCGGTAGCAGTAACTCGCAGTTGACGCCGAGCGTTGCGTTGGGGAAGCAAGAACATCGGTCTCAAGGGCGGACCACAGCCAGAAAGCAACCACGCAAAAATCAGCGTGTCGATCGACGGCGCGCATCATCTGGTGATCTCGCCGACATGAACCACCCGGGCCGTCTCACCAACAAGTGCGATAGCAGCCAGAACGGTCGAGGTGGTCTCTTCTTCATCATTCATGATACTGAGTGGCACGCGTCGCTCAGTGAAATCCCTGCCGACGGCACGGCGCCGCTTACCGTCCCGAAGTCGCCGGCGCGCAAACGACGCAGTCACGTTTACTGAGAGGATCCGCGCTTGCCCAAGAACATTGTCGTCTTCTCCGACGGCACAGGACAAGACGGCGCGGTCCGTCTCGATGCGCGCCTGTCCAACATCTACAAGCTCTATCGAGCGAGCAGGATCGGACCGGACACGTCGATCGATCCTGCCGACCAAGTCGCGTTCTACGATCCGGGCCTTGGGACTGAGTCCGACAGCCAGGGCTTCGGGCGGCTGAGCAAGATAATCTACAAGTGGGGAGCGTCGATCGCCGGCCGCGGTATCGGCACCAATATTGCCGACTGCTATGAGTTCATCATCAACCACTGGCAGCCGGGCGATCGCATCTTCCTGTTCGGTTTCTCGCGCGGTGCCTACACCGCGCGCTGCGTTGCCCAGGTCATCAGCCTGTGCGGCGTTCCGACCCATGCGGCTGATGCGCCAAATCTGCCATTCAAGCGGTTCGGCCGCGATGCTCGATTGGTTGCCGAGGGTGCTGTCCATGAGGTTTATGAACATGGCGCTGGCTATCCGCGCGCAACCTATGAGCTCGAGCGCGACGAGCTCTCCCGCCGTTTTCGCGTTCAATTCGGAAGCGAGGCTGGAGGGAAGGCCAACGCTTGCCCGCACTTTATCGGCGTGTTCGATACGGTTGCGGCGCTCGGCGCTTCGGGTTGGAAGCGCATTGGGATCATCGCTGGCCTGATCGTTGCGGCAACTGCTGTACTGGCCGCTGTCTCGGGGGTGGTGTTTCTGGCGCCTGGGTGGCTGTTCTGGCGCTTGCTGCTAGTCGTCGCATCGATTGCACTCCTGCTGGCATTCGGCAGGAGCGGAGGTGCGATCGTCGCCGGTTTGGTCCTGACGATCGGCGCCGCAGTCTCCGGGTTCCTCGGCCGCGCGATGGAATTGCCCGACGTAAGCTTCTGGCAGACGGGTGCGCTCATCGGATTCATTGCCGCGCTCACGACCCTTATCAAGCTCAAGCACGACAGCTTCCGGTTCATTGACGATTTTCCGCAAGGCTCACGGCGCAAGGGCCATCACATCCGCTGGAAAGCCGACAACTATGATCGCGGACTCAGCCGCGACGTTGGCTATGCCCGCCACGCGGAGTCACTTGACGAAACACGGGCCGAATTTCCGAAGGTCGGATGGGGCAAGTCAGACAAGATCCGCTCTTCAGTCGAGAATGAGCCCAACCCGTTCGTTCAACTTTACTTCCCCGGCAACCATAGCGACATCGGAGGCAGCTACCCCGAGCCTGAATCGAGGCTGTCGGACGTGGCGCTGCAGTGGATGGTGGATGAGGTTGAATCCATCCCCATCCCGCTCCTAATCGAGCACTCGCTCCTTCGGCCGTTTCCCGATCCGACCGGCATGCAACATGACGAGCCCGACGCAGTTCGCCAGAACACGCTGTGGTGGGTGCCGAGCTGGGCGCCGCAATGGCTAAAGCGGGGCTGGGTTGAATGTCATCGGCTTGCCAACGGTTTCCCAGTCCACCCGAGCGTGTTTCAGCGATTCGCTGCGACGAGTGTCAATCATTATGGCGAAAGCCGGCCTTACCGTCCCTCAAATTTGATCAAGGACCCTCGCCTTTCAGCTTGGTTCGGACACAAGGATCCGAACGTCGATCGCCTGATGATAAGCCAGGCGGCTGCGGGCTACATGTTGGATAAAGAGGTATTCCCGCTGTTGCTCGGCAAGGCGAATTCCAAGCTTGCTGCGCTCATCAAGGCAAATGAGGTGACAACTGCCTACGGCGTTTTCCCGGGCGATCCCGATCCAACCCCAGACACGATCACTCGGGATGCGCTTGCGCACAGGACGTTGAGCGCGGAGCTTGGTAGGGCGGGACACTCATTCGCTTCCTTGACCCGCCTAGCGGCTATGCCAGAAGCAGTGCCCGAACATGGATTTATGATCTTCGGCCTTACCGACAACGATGCCCGCGCGCTGGCGCGTTCCTTCAATGCACTCACGATGCTTACCGCGGACGCCACGGGCCAAATCGATCTCAAGGCGCTCGTCACTTAGGGAAGGGAAAGATTGCCCGAAGCAACCGAAAATGCCAAGGCCAACGTCCCAGGAACGCAAACGACCGCACGAGCGCGCTCGACGCTCGAGATTGTTCCCCGTCAGCACCTATGGCCCAGATTTGAGGTTGTGATTTAAGGAGGATTTGGGTCTCGTCGTCGTGACGAAGGAACGAAGATGAGACCCAAAT
>JAYSPJ010000326.1:0-7937 GCA_043722155.1 Bradyrhizobium sp. | reverse complement strand
GTGATCTCTCAACTCGGGCACCGCTTGCAACGAGGGACTGTCACCCCACCCCGCCGCTCATTTCATTCGCGTCGACCCTCCCCCTCCAGGGGAGGGTGAGAAAGTTCACGCCCGGAATTATCCCATGGTCGCGCTTCGCGGAAAAGAGATCGACGCTTTTCTCGCCCGGCCCGATCCGGCGCGTCCCATCATCCTGCTTTACGGTCCCGATGCGGGCCTGGTGCGCGAACGGGCCGATGCGCTGCTGGCGTCCGCGGTCGACGATCCCAATGATCCCTTCTCGCTGGTGCGGCTCGATGGCGATGAACTTTCCGCCGAGCCGTCGCGGCTGGTCGATGAAGCGATGACCGTGCCGCTGTTCGGCGGCCGCCGCGCCATTCGCGTCCGCGCCGGCTCGCGCAGTTTCGCCAGCGGCGTCGACACGCTGGCGGATTCTCCCTTGAAGGATTGCCGCATCGTGATCGAGGCCGGCGAGCTGCGGCCGGAATCGCCGCTGCGCAAGGCCTGCGAGCGCGCCAAGACCGCGGTCGCGATCGCCTGCTATGCCGACGACGCGGGCCAGCTTGCCCGGTTGATCGACAGCGAGCTGCGGGTTTCGAATTTGAGCATCGCAGCCGACGCCCGTGCGGTCCTGATGTCACTGCTCGGCGGCGACCGCCAGGCCTCGCGCAACGAACTGAAGAAGCTTGCGCTCTATGCCCACGGCGCGCGCGAGGTCACGCTCGACGACGTGATGGCGGTGGTCGCCGACGCCTCCGAGCTCAAGGTCGACCCGATCGTCGACGGCGCTTTCGCAGGAAAGCCGGATCTGGTCGAGACCGAATTCGCCAAGGCCATGGTGGCAGGCACCTATCCGGGCATGATCATCTCAGCCGCGCAGCGCCAGGCGGCGTGGCTGCACAAGACCAGCCTCGCGGTCGCCGAGGGCACGCCGGTATCGACCTTGCTCGACAGCGGATTTCCCCGGCTGCATTTTTCGCGGAAGGGAAATGTCGAACTTGCGCTACGCAACTTCAGCGCCACGCGGTTGCTGGGGGTCATCGAGCAGCTGGCGACCGCGGCGCTGGAGATGCGCAAGCAGTCGACGCTGGCCGCCGTGATCGCGCAGCGCGCGCTGCTGGCGATCGCGGTGAATGCGAAGCGGCGGGGATGAGCGCAACCCAGACAAGCGTCATTCCGGGGCGCGAGTGAAACGAGCGAACCCGGAATCTGGAAGTTGTTCGAGCGAGATTCCCCGATGTGCAATTTGCACATCCGAGGTTCGCGCTTGCGCGCGCCCCGGAATGACCGACTAACCCGTTGCGTCCAGCCGTCGCAAGATTTCGTCGAGTTGTTCGAGGTCGCGATAGCGGATATGGACGGTACCGCCGGGATCGCGATGATCGACGCTGACGGCGAGACCAAGCGCGTCGCTGACCCGTTTCTCCAGCGCGATCGTGTCAGGGTCCTTGACCTTGCCGCCGCGTGCCTTCTGCGGCTTGCGGACCGGCACGCCTTCGACATGCGCCAGCGCTTCGGCCTGACGTACATTGAGGCCTTCTTCGACGATGCGTTTTGCAGCCGCCACCGGATCGGGAACACCGATCAGGGCGCGTGCGTGACCCGCGGACAATTGGCCGAGCGCGATATAGGCTTGGACTTCGGCCGGCAGTTTGGTCAGCCGCATCATGTTGGCGACGTGGCTTCGGCTCTTGCCGACGATCTTGGCGATCTCTTCCTGGCTGCGTTTGAATTCATTGGCCAGCGCGTGATAACCTTGCGCCTCCTCCATCGCATTGAGATCTTCGCGCTGTACGTTTTCGATGATCGCGATCTCGAGCGCGTCGCTGTCGCTGACATCGACCGGCACGATCGGCACTTCGTGCAGGCCGGCGATCTGCGAGGCGCGCCAGCGGCGTTCGCCGGCGATGATTTCGAACCGGTCCTGCACGCCCTTGATCGGACGCACCACGATCGGCTGGATCACGCCGTGCTGCTTGATCGAATCAGACAGCTCGCCGAGTTCCGCATCGGAAAAACTGCGGCGCGGATTGCGCGGATTGGGTTTGAGGAATTCGATCGGCACCTTGCGCTGCGCGCGGGGCCGCTCCAGATGCGCGGCCTCGCCGCCGACATCACCGATCAGACTTGCAAGACCGCGGCCCAGTCGCGAACGCGCTTCGTCGGCCATCGCCAGCTCCCTTGGATTCACTCAGCCGCTCCTGTCTTACTTCCTTGTCATTCCGGGGCGCGCGTAAAACGCGCGAACCCGGAATCTCGACATTGCTTCACTTCATCATCTCGAGATTCCGGATCAATCCGCTAACGCGGATTGTCCGGAATGACGTGGCTGACTCAATGCGTGCGCAGTTCGCGCTCGCGCTGGATCACTTCGGTCGCGAGCTTGAGATAGGCTTCGCTGCCGACGCATTTGAGATCGTACACCAGCACCGGCTTGCCGTAGGACGGCGCCTCGGAGATGCGCACGTTGCGCGGAATCATGGTGTTGTAGACCTTCGCTCCCATGAACTGGCGAACGTCGGCGACGACCTGGTTCGACAAATTGTTGCGCGAGTCGAACATGGTCAGCACGATGCCGTGGATCGATAGATTGGGATTGAGGGTCGAGCGCACCTGCTCCACCGTCTGCAGCAATTGCGACAGGCCTTCGAGCGCGAAGAACTCGCATTGCAGCGGGACCAGGATCGCGTCGGAGGCGGCCATCGCATTGACGGTGAGAAGATTGAGCGACGGCGGACAATCGATCAGCACGTAGGTGTAATCGGCGTCGGGCGCGGCGTTGGTGTTCAGCGCGGCAATCGCGTCGCGCAAGCGGAACGCGCGATCGCGCGTCGAGCCCAGTTCGAGTTCGAGGCCGGAAAGGTCCATGGTGGAGGCCGCGATATGCAGTCGCGGGACCGCAGTCGGCACCACCGCATCGCGCAGCGGCGCCTCGCCGATCAGCACGTCATAGGTCGAACAGTTGCGGCTGCGGCGATCGATGCCGAGGCCGGTGGAGGCGTTGCCCTGCGGATCGAGATCGACGATGAGCACACGCTCGCCGATGGCCGCCAGCGCGGTGCCGAGATTGATCGCGGTGGTGGTCTTGCCGACGCCCCCCTTCTGGTTGGCGAGCGCCAGAATGCGCGGATGGCCTGCCGGATGCGGGGCCTTATCCTCTTGATAAATATGATCAATTACGGTCATGCGCGGGTGCCATGTGCTGTCGCGGATGGGGTGCGCCGCTCGATCTGGTCGAGCTCGACGATCCAGCCTTGTCCGCCGGTGCGGCTGGAATGGAGATGCGGCTTGATATTCCAATATTTAGTGGCTTCGGTCAATTCAGCCTCTACATTTTGGCCTTTGAGAAGCAGCGCTTTCGCGCCGTGTCTCACCAGCGGCTCCGCGAAGCCGATGAGCTGGTGTAGCGGAGCCACGGCGCGTGCTGTCACGCAATCGACCGGCCCGGTGATTCTATCCACACTATCCCCGATATCGGCGAGATGAACTTTGCCGGGCGAGTTGGTAACTCGCAGCGCTTCGCGCAGGAACGCGGCCTTCTTGGCATTGCGCTCGACCAAGTGGATCAATGCACCCGGCGTCTCCGCCAGCGCGCAGGCCAGTACCACTCCGGGAAAGCCCCCGCCGCTGCCGAGATCGGCCCAGACCCTGGCTGAAGGAGCAATCGTCAAAAGCTGCAGCGAATCGGCGATATGCCGGGTCCAGAGATACGGGAGCGTCGACGGGGCCACCAGATTGGTTTTCGCCTGCCACTCCAGCATCAGATCGAGGTAGCGATCCAGTCGGGCCTCTGTTTCACGTGAAACGGGCGTCAGCGCCAAAGCTGCGGCTCTGTCGGCGGGCAGGACCGGAGATCTCGTCTGGTTTGGTGCTTTAGTCATTTTGCTGGGGGTAGTCCTTGGCTTGCGGGGACCGTCGCACCTCAAGGGTAACGCCGGCGAAGATCATCAGCCGTCTTGTTTCACGTGAAACGTTCGTTACGCAGTCGCCACTGGAGTCTTTCGCCGTGCTTCCCGCCGCAGATAGGCCGCCAGGATACCCAGCGCCGCCGGCGTCATCCCGTCAATCCGCCCAGCTTGGCCGACCGTCCGCGGGCGTGCGGTTTCGAGCTTCGAACGGGCCTCGTTGGAAAGTCCCGGTACCAGGCTGTAATCGATATCGATCAGGATCAGCCCCTCGTCGCGGCGGAAGGCATCGACGTCAGCGGTCTGGCGCTTGAGATAGACGTCGTATTTGGCGTCAATCTCGAGATGAACTGCGATTGCTGGGTCAATGGCCGACAATTCCGGCCAGATCCCGCGTACTTCGCTCCAGCCGATTTCCGGGTAGGCCAGCAATTCGAATGCAGAACGGCGCTGGCCATCCCGGTTGAGCGCCAGCCCATGTTTACCGCCCTCATTGGGGGTAATGCTGAGGGACTTTGCCTGTTCCTTCGCGGCATTGAGCGCCGCCATCTTGGCGCCGTGACGAATCGATCGGGCCGGCCCTACGCAGCCCAATGCAATGCCCTTGTCGGTCAGGCGCTGGTCGGCATTATCGGCCCGCAGCGTCAGCCGGTATTCGGCCCGTGAGGTGAACATCCGGTACGGCTCGGTGATGCCACGGGTTACGAGATCATCGATCATCACGCCGAGATAGCCGTCGGCGCGGTCGAATACGATCGGTTCGGCCTTGCTGGCGGCCAAAGCGGCGTTGAGGCCGGCAACAACTCCCTGCGCCGCCGCTTCTTCGTAGCCTGTGGTGCCGTTGATCTGGCCCGCCAGGAACAGCCCCGGCAGCCGCCTCGTCTGCAGGCTGGAATCGAGTTCGCGCGGGTCGACATGGTCATATTCGATCGCGTAGCCCGGCCGGACCATCCGGACCCGCTCAAGACCCGGGATTGTCGCCAGGATCGCTTGCTGCACTTCTTCCGGCAGCGAGGTCGAGATGCCGTTGGGATAAACCGTGGAGTCATCAAGCCCTTCAGGCTCGAGAAAGATCTGATGCCCGTCGCGGTCGCCGAAGCGCACGATCTTGTCCTCGATCGAGGGGCAATAACGCGGGCCCGAACTCTTGATCTGGCCGGAATACATCGGTGAGCGGTGCACATTGGCCCGGATCACGTCATGGGTCGCCGGCGTGGTACGGGTGATCCCGCACTGGATCTGCGGCGTGGTGATGCGGTCGGTCATCACCGAAAACGGCTCCGGCGGATCATCACCGGGCTGCATTTCCACCGCGGACCAGTCGATGGTGGTGCCGTCGAGACGCGGCGGGGTACCGGTTTTCAGCCGTCCCAACGTAAAGCCGGCCCGCTCGAACGACCTTGAAAGTCCCATCGCGGGGGCCTCATCGACCCGCCCGGCCGGCCAGTTCTTTTCGCCGAGGTGGATCAGGCCGCGCAGGAAGGTGCCGGTGGTGATGACGACGGCGCCCGCGGACAGCTCATGCCCACCGATCAGCCGGATGCCGCTGACGCGACCGTTGGAGACGGAGAGTTCGTCCGCTTCGCCCTCAATCACACTGAGATTGGCGGTCTCGCGGATGGCAGCCTGCATTGCGGCGGCATAGAGCTTGCGGTCGGCCTGGGCACGCGGACCTCGCACCGCCGGACCCTTGCGGCGATTGAGCATGCGAAACTGGATCCCGCCGGCATCGGCGGCCTGCCCCATCAGCCCGTCGAGCGCATCGACCTCGCGAACCAGATGGCCCTTGCCCAGTCCGCCGATGGCGGGATTGCAGGACATCGCGCCAATGGTCGCGAAGCGATGCGTTACCAGCGCCGTCCTGGCGCCCACACGCGCGGCGGCGCTCGCGGCTTCACAGCCGGCGTGACCGCCACCCACCACGATGACGTCGAACGATGCTTGCGCGGTGATCATTCGAAGCTTTTATCGCGGAGCGGCAAAACCCGGAAGCGGTAAGTTGATTGCGTGGCGCATGTTTCACGTGAAACAACCGGGTTCCGGGCGCTATGGGGGTTGTTTCACGTGAAACAATTCGGTTCAATGGGTTCCATTAAGATGAACCAAAGAATATTACTTTCCTATACAGAATTCCCGGAAGATCACATCGAGGATATCCTCGACATCCACCCGGCCCAGCAGCCGTCCCAAAGAATGGGCCGCGGCTCGCAGATCCTCGGCGGCAAGTTCCTCCCTGGTTCCCACGACATCAATGCTGCGCTGCAGCGACGCCGCCGTTTCCTGCAACAATTTTCGCTGCCGCGCCCTGCCGATCAGTCCGCCGTCGTCCGCGCCGAAATAGTCATGCGCGTATCCAACCAAGGCCGCCATCAATTCCGGGAGGCCATCACCCCGGCTCGCCGAAATCCGGAATTCGATAGCGCCGCTCCCCTGCCCCAAGTTCAAGTCCGGGTCCAGGCCCAGAGCTGATTTCGTCCCATCAGGTTGGCCGGCGGCGAGATCGATCTTGTTGCGCACCAGCCAAACCGGCGCTGCGCCCTCGGCCCACATCTTTTCGTGCTGTACATCAGCCAGCCACAACACCAGGTCGGCCTCCGCCGCCCGCGCCCGCGCCCGGCGTACGCCTTCCTGCTCCACGGGATCGTCGGTCTCGCGAATCCCGGCGGTGTCGATCACCGTCACCGGATAGCCGTCGAGATCGAGCTGCACTTCAATGATATCGCGCGTGGTGCCGGCATGGGGCGACACGATCGCCACCTCGCGCCGCGCCAGGTAATTCATCAGCGTCGACTTGCCGACGTTCGGCGGACCCGCAATCGCGACCACGAGGCCGTCGCGCAGGCGTTCACTTCGGCCCTGCGCCGCAAGGACTTCCTCGATTTCCGCAAGCAACTGTTTGATTTTCTGAAGCGCCGGCGCGATCAGTTCCGCCGGCACGTCGCCCTCGTCGGAGAAATCGATCCCAGCCTCAATCAGTGCCGAAGCCTCGATGATCCGGGTGCGCCAAGCGCGCGCCTTGTCGCCGAGCAAACCCTTCAACTGGCGCAACGCCTGGCGGCGTTGCCGATCGGTGTCGGCATGGATCAGATCGTCAAGACCTTCAGCCTCGGTGAGGTCGAGTTTGCCATTTTCGAACCCGCGACGGGTAAACTCGCCGGGCTCGGCGGCGCGGACGTTTTCAAAAGCCGCCAGCGCCGCGAACAGCGCCGCCAGCACCGCACGGCCGCCATGAACGTGAAACTCGGCGACATCCTCGCCGGTCGCGCTGGCCGGCCCCGGAAACCACAGCACCACCGCATCGTCGATCGGCCGCTGCGCAACGTCCCGCAACAGCGCCCGGGTCGCCATCCGGGGCGGCGGAATCTTGCCCGCCAAGGAGCTCAGTGCCGGCCCGGCCTGTGGCCCGGAAACCCGCACCAAGGCAATCGCGCTCGGCGGCCGGCCCGATGACAGGGCAAAAATGGTCTGTTCCCGCGGATGCATCGCCTATTTGTGCCGGAGCCATTGAAAAGGCAACGCAATTACCGCCGGCCGATCGCTCCGATGACCCAGGGCAAGGGATGGCGCGGCGGACCGCACCATTCCGGCAATATTCTTGCTGCAGGAATCAGTCGGTTCAGCGATTGCGTCACCACATCAACAGAAATACCCAGTTATTTCAATATCTTATAGTTATCGTCGTGGATATGGTCGCGTTATTTATGCTGCACTTTTGCTGCAGCATAGGCTGCAACATGAACTCTGAGACCGCAACGAAAAGGGCGCCCTCGCCTGCGCAAGGACGCCCATTCCAAACCGGCCAGATCGGTCAGGTATTCATCGACTCGAAGAATTCCGCGTTGTTTTTGGTGTTGCGGAGCTTGTCGAGCAGGAAGTCGATCGCGTCCATGGTCCCCATCGGATTGAGGATCCGGCGCAGCACGTACATTTTCTTCAGGAGTTGCGGATCGGTGATCAGCTCTTCCTTGCGGGTGCCGGACCGCGAGATGTCGATCGCCGGGAAAGTCCGCTTGTCCGAGACCTTGCGATCCA
>JAYSPJ010000325.1:0-5078 GCA_043722155.1 Bradyrhizobium sp. | reverse complement strand
TCAGCCACGACCCATCGCACCTGGCCGGCTCGCTCGCCCAGTCGAACCTTGGCGACTTCGAGGGCTGCTGTCGAAATATCCAGCACCGTCACGCGCCTGAATCCGCGCGCGACGAGGCTATCGACCAGGCGCGATGCGCCGCCGCCGATATCGACGATGGTGGACTCCGGCGTCGGCCGGGCGAGGTCAATCAGTTCGAGCGACGGCGCGGGATCTTCCTGAAACCAGCTGACTTCGTTCTCGCCCCTGGTCGTGTAAACCGTTTCCCAATGAGATTTTCGGTTCGCATCGTTCATAAGCGACCTCCATAATGGACGTCTGCCGCGCTGCGGCAATCTGATTCCGGCATCGGTCTGCACCGTTGATATATGTTGACGGCTGAGGCTGGCCACAAGGACTTCGCACTCCCATGAATGGTGACCGGATATGGCGAACGACATTCGCCGGGCTGTGCGGAAGCGCCGCTCATTCCGGCCTCATGTTTCTGAAGTCGCAAATGGGTTGGCTGCCATCCTTTCAACCCTATCACGATCTGCAACAGGCCTTGAGTCAACTGGTCGGAAGCTCGGTTCATCCTTTGCTCCCCTGGACGCTTTCATTCCTGAACGGTTCCGTCCTGCTCGGATTGCTGTTCGGTCGCGCCTACCACTGGCTGCCGGGAGACAGCGGAGCTGCCAAAGGATTGGCCTTTGGCGTGCTCGGCTGGATGCTGATGGGGCTGGTGTTCTTTCCGTTGCTGGGGCGCGGCCTGTTCGCCACTCGGGCTGAACTTGGCTTTCAACCCGCCATATTCTCACTCCTGATGGTGCTGTCCTACAGCGTGATCATGGGCATCATTTATTCCACACTCAGCGCAGGCGGCATGGCAGCGCCAGGCGACCGGTAGCCTCACGGGCCGTCCATCTTCTTCGGTCCTCGCCTATCCCAGCATCTGGGTATCGCCGCACACCGAAATCGCCTGCCCGGAAATGGTCTTGCCGCGCGGGCTGCACATGAACAGGATCTGGTCGGCGATCTGCTCCGGCGTCACGTAGTCCTTGATCGAGGTGTAGGAAAACGCGGTGCGCTCCATCTCGGCAAAGGAAATTCCGCGCTGCTGCGCCTTGGCTTCCAGCACGCGGCGCTGGCGGTCGCCGGCGACCAGCCCCGGCAGTATCGCGTTGACGCGGATGTTGTCCGGCCCGAGCTCGATCGACAGCGATTTTGTGAAGCCGATCACGCCCCATTTCGCCGCCGCATAGGGCGTGCGCATGGCAAAGCCAAGCCGGCCGGCCGCCGAGGAAATATTGACGATCGATGCGTTCTTGCTCTTGCGCAGATGCGGCACCGCGAGGCGCGTGCAGTTGAACTGCCCGGTCAGGCAGATTTCCAGACAACGATCCCAGTCTTCCGGATTCATCTCCTCGACTTTGGCCGTCGGTCCGGCAACGCCGGCGTTGTTGACGAGCACGTCGAGGCCACCGAGTTTTGCAACCGCATCCGCGAGAAGCTTCTGAACCGCCGCGCGGTCGGAAACATCGCACGGGGTCGACGTGATGGTGGGATCGCTGGAGGCCAGCTCGGACAGCGCGATTTCATCGACATCGCAGGTATGAACTTTGGCGCCTTCACTGGCAAAACGCCGCGCAATGGCCCGCCCGATGCCGTTGGCGCCGGCGGTTACCAGCACGCGCATGCCCTTGAGTTCGAGATCCATGGTCGCTCCGAGATGTCGTTTGGAAGAATGTCAGTCGGCAAGACCGCCGCGCGAAAGAATGAAATCCGCAGCGCTGCGGATGTCGGCGGCAATTCCTGCCTGCGCGGCCTCGCCATTGCCGGCGGCCAGGGCGTTGCGCACATCGGCATGAAACCGGATCGCGTCGCCTTTCGCCAGCCGTTCGGGGTTGGCGCGCAGATCGAGATTGATCACCGGCCCCGCTTTCAGCCAGAGCGCGCGGATGATTTCGACCAGGATCGGCGAATGCGCCGCTTCATAAACCGCAAAATGAAAGGTCTTGTTGAGTTCGACCGCGCGCGGCAGGTCGGGCACGGGTACCAGGCTTTCCATCCGCATCGCTTCTTCGGCGTGCGCGATCAGCGCCAGATCGCGGCAGTCGCGGTGCAACGCGGCCTGCGCCGCCGCATGGCCCTCGATGGCGATCCGCACTTTGGTCAGGTCGCGAAATTGCGCCGCCGACATCAGGGGAACGCGGACCGCGCGGTTCGGCGTCACCTCCAGCGCCCTGTCGGCGACCAGCCGCGACACCGCCTCGCGCACCGGCATGATGGAGACGCCGAGCACATCCGCCGCTGCGCGCAGCGACAACTTCTCGCCCGGCGCGAGCCGGCCGGACATCAGGAGATCGGCGAGTTGCGCATAGGCGCGCTCACCCAGCGTCTGTCGGTCGAGCGGTTCCACCAGATTGAGCGCGGCGGGCAAATTCAACGCAGGCTCCCTTATGCGCCCGGGATTTTCGACTCGACAACGGCCCGGACTTTTGCAACTCTAACTGTGATCACAGATCACGGCAAGCCACACAAACCGCGTCTCATGCGAACCGTGCGGCGCTCGCCGGAAGAAGAAACAACCGCAGCCCACGCGGCCGCACCAGGGAGATGAAGGCTGATGTCCAACAAAAATCAATTCACGCGCCGTAGCCTGTTGAAGACCGCCGGCGGCATTGCCTTGGTGTCGGGAATCTCCGCGCCGGCGATTTTGCGCGCCCAGACCGCCGACGTCATCAAGATCGGCCATCTGACGCCGCGCACCGGCTTTCTCGGACCGCTCGGCGAATACGCCGTGATGGCCGCCGATCTCGCGGTGGAGGAAATCAACGCCGCGGGCGGCATGATGGGTCGCAAGGTCGAGCTCTTGAAAGAGGATTCGGTCAATCCGCAGACCGCCTCGACCAAGGCCGAGCGCATGATCGAGCGCGACAAGGTCGCCTGCATCATCGGCGAAATCTCTTCCGCCTCGTGCCTGACCATCGCGCAGGTCGCTTCGCGCAACAAGACCCTGTTCATCAACACCGGCGGCAACTCCGACGCGCTGCGCGGCAAGGATTGCCAGCGCTACATGTTCCACGTCGAGTCGCAGAACTCGATGTACGTCAAGACCGTCGGCCGTTCGTTCCTGCGCGACGGCCTCGTCAAGGGCAAGAAGTGGTACTCGTTGACGGCCGACTACGCGTTCGGCCATGACCTGCTGAAGGTTTCAAAGCGCTTCATGGAAGCCAATGGCGGCAATTTCGCCGGCGACGACCTGGTGCCGACCGACGCCACCGACTTCTCCGCCTATCTGCTCAAGATCCGCGAGGCCAAACCCGACCTGGTCGTGATCAATCTCGCCGGCAACCAGATCACCAACTTCCTCAAGCAATACGCGGAATTCGGCCTGACCTTCCCGGTCGGCGGGTTCGGCTTCGACACCGCGCTGGCCTGGGCAGCCGGCAAGGGCAACTTCGTCGGCACCTGGCCGGTGGTCTGGCATCACCTGCTCGACACTCCCGGCAGCAAGGCGTTCGTTGCCGCCTTCACCAAGAAATACAACAAGCCGCCGGAGAATCAGGCCTGGGGTGATTACGTCGCCACCAAGATCGTGGCCAAGGCCATCAATGACCTCAAATCGGCAGAGTCGCCGAAGATCATCGAATATTTCGAGAAGGGCGCGAAGTTCGACGTTCTGAAGACACGGCCCGGCTATTTCCGCGCCTCGGATCATCAATTGATGCACGAAATGTACGCGGTCACGGCGCTGCCCGCCGACAAGATCAAGAACCAGTGGGACGTCTTCGCTTCCAGCCCGGCGGTACCGGGCCCCAACGAAGACCTCGAAATCATCGCCGCTACCAAGGAAGAGAACAGCTGTACGTTCCCGAGCTGATCGACTGACTCAAACACCGTCATTCCGGGATGGTGCGTAAGCACCAGACCCGGAATCTCGAGATTCCGGGTTCGATGCTTTGCATCGCCCCGGAATGACGGCGTTAGAGCCCCCGCGACATTGACTCGCAATGATCGTCGCTCACGCCTTTTACGCACTCGGCCGAGACCCCATCCATGTCCACCATGTTGCTCGCCCAGCAAATCCTCAACGGCCTGCTCGACGGCGTCTATTACCTCCTGATCGCGCTCGGACTGTCGCTGATCTTCTCGCTCGGCGGCATCGTCAATCTGGCGCATGGCGCGTTTTACGCGATCGGCGCCTATCTCACGCTGGTGCTGTCGCCCTGGCTCGGCTTCGGCGGCTCCTTCGTGGCGGCGCCCGTGGTGGTGGCGTTGATGGGCGTGGTGATCGAGCGGACCTTGTTCCGCCGCTTCTATCGATCCGATCCGATCCTCTCGCTGCTGATGACGTTCGGTCTCGCCATGGTGGCGGAGCAGGCGCTGCGGATGATCTTCGGCGCTCCGCCTTTGTCCTATTCGATACCGCCATGGCTGCGCGGACAGGTCGCGATCGGCAGCTTCATCTATTCGTTCTATCGCGTGGTGCTGCTCGGCATCGCCGTGAGTTGCATCGCCGCGCTGTGGCTGCTGCTGCACAAGACCTCGTTCGGCCGCGTGGTGCGCGCCGGCGTCCAAAATCCCGACATGGTCGGCGCGCTCGGCATTTCCCTGCAGCCTTACATGTCCGCGGTGGCGGCGCTCGGCATCGGGCTCGCGGGTCTCGCCGGCGTGCTGCTGGCGCCGATCTATTCGATCCATCCGGCGATGGGCCAGGAAATCATCACGCCGGCCTTCGTCGTCGTGGTGATCGGCGGCCTCGGGTCGTTCTGGGGCGTGGTGGCCGCCGCATTGCTGGTTGGCCTCGTCAAGGGCGTCATGGTCGGGATCGGCTATTCCGCAGCCTCCACCGCGGCGATCTATCTGTTGATGCTGCTGGTGCTGCTGTTCCGGCCACGCGGCCTGTTCGGCGAACGCATCACGCGGTTCGAGTGAGACGCTGACATGATGAAGCGCCTGCCCATTCCGCTGTTGATCGCCGCCCTCGGGCTGTTCGTGCTGCCGCCGGTGCTGCTGGCGCTCGGCCTCACCATGACCTCGGCCTCCGAGGTCGTCACCTTCGCGCTGGCCTGCATGGCGCTGAACATCCTGGTCGG
>JAYSPJ010000324.1:0-4372 GCA_043722155.1 Bradyrhizobium sp. | reverse complement strand
AACGAGATCCAGATCGCGCATCTGAAGAACATGAAGTGGGACAACATCAAGCCGCAGGTCGACGAGATCACCTTCCCCGACGGCAAGCGGATGATCCTGTTGTCGGAAGGCCGCCTGGTGAACCTCGGCAACGCCATGGGCCATCCATCCTTCGTGATGTCGGCCTCGTTCACCAACCAGACGCTGGCGCAGATCGAACTGTGGGCCAACAACAAGGACGGCAAGTACAAGAAGGAAGTCTACGTGCTGCCGAAGTCGCTGGACGAGAAGGTGGCGCGGCTGCATCTCGCCAAGATCGGCGTCAAGCTGACCGAACTGCGCAAGGACCAGGCCGACTATATCGGCGTCAAGCAGGAAGGTCCGTTCAAGAGCGATCATTACCGGTATTGAGACTTACGCACATTGTCATCGGGGGCACCGGTTTCCCGCCCCGGAGTGACAGTGGTATACAACGAAAGCCCCGGAGCGATCCGGGGCTTTCGTTTGTCAGTTGCATTCTTGTCGGGCTTGCTGACTAACTGGTAGTAACCACGTCGACAATTCCGCTTTCGGGAGGTCACCATGACAGCTGAACATTTCGACGTCCTGATCGTCGGCGCCGGGCTGTCCGGCATCGGCGCGGGCTATCACCTGCAGCAGAAGTGCCCCGGCAAGAGTTTTGTCATTCTCGAGGGCCGCGACTGCATTGGAGGCACCTGGGACCTGTTCCGCTATCCCGGCGTCCGTTCCGACAGCGACATGTTCACGCTGGGCTATTCGTTCAAGCCGTGGGTCGAAGCCAAGGCGATCGCCGACGGGCCGCGGATTCTGAACTATGTCCGCGAGACCGCGGCCGAGAACGGCATCGACAAGAAGATCCGCTTTCATCACCGGGTCAGGCGCGCGTCGTGGTCGACGCCGGAGGCGCGCTGGACCGTGGAGGCCGAGCGCACCTCGGGCGAGGGCGGCACCGAGACGGTGCGCTTCACCTGCAATTTCCTGTTCATGTGCTCCGGCTATTACAAGTACGAGGAAGGCTACACGCCGGAATTCACCGGCCGCGAGAATTTCGCCGGTCGCATCGTACATCCGCAGCAATGGACCGACGACATCGACTATGCCGGCAAGCGGGTGGTGGTGATCGGCTCGGGGGCGACGGCGGTGACGCTGGTGCCGGAGATGGCCAAGCAGGCGGCGCATGTCACCATGCTGCAGCGCTCGCCGACTTACGTGGTGGCGCGGCCGGCGGAAGATCCGGTCGCCAACAGACTGCGCGCGCGGCTGCCGTCGAAACTCGCCTATCATCTGATCCGCTGGCGCAACGTGCTGTGGGGGATGTTCTTCTTTCAGCTCTCCAAACGCAAGCCGGCGAAGGTCAAGGAATTGATCCTCGGCGGCGTCAGGATGGCGCTCGGGCCGGACTACGACATCGCCACCCATTTCACGCCGCGCTACAATCCCTGGGATCAGCGGCTCTGCCTGGTGCCCGACGGCGATCTGTTCAAGGCGATCCGGGACAAGCGCGCGTCCGTCGTCACCAGCGAGATCGACAGGTTCACGAAGAGCGGTATCAAGCTGAAGGACGGCAGCGAACTCGAAGCCGACGTCATCGTCACCGCCACCGGGCTCGTGCTGCAGGTGCTCGGCGGCATGGAGGTCAATGTCGACGGCCGCGTGGTCGATTTTGCCAGAACGCTGAACTACAAGGGCATGATGTATTCCGACGTGCCCAACCTGGCGTCGTCGTTCGGCTACACCAATGCGTCGTGGACGCTGAAATGCGACCTGACCTGCGAATATGTCTGCCGCCTGATCAATTACATGGACCGGCACGGCTACAGGCAGTGCGTGGCGCATAATATCGATCCCACCGTCACCGAACTGCCGTCGCTGGATTTCACGTCCGGCTACGTGCAGCGTTCGATCGCGAAGATGCCGAAGCAGGGCTCGAAGCGGCCATGGCGGCTGTATCAGAATTACGCACTCGACATCGTCACGCTGCGCTACGGCAAGGTCGATGACGGCGTGATGCGGTATTCCTGAACGCTCAAGTGAAATCCGCCGCCAGCGCGGCTTCGGCGATGGCGCGAGGCTGACGGGTTTCGCGTGGGTGCCGAATCGGCGGTGAGCGCCGGCTTTATCGCTTCAGCCTGATGTGGGGAAACCAGGGTCAGGCCGCCGCCGCAATCGATTTCAGGAAGCCGTCGATTTCGGCCTGCAGGCTGGCGGTGGAATCGGACAATTGCTTCGCCGATGACAGCAATTGGCTGGAGGCCGCGCCGGTCTGGTTGGCGCCCTGGCTGACTTCGGCAATGGTGCCGGCAACTTGCGAGGTGCCCGCGGCGGTACGCTGGATATTGCCGGAAATTTCCTGGGTGGCGGCGCCCTGTTCCTCGATCGCCGAGGAAATCGCGCTGGTGATTTCTGAAATCCTGCCGATGGTCGAAGAGATCATCTTGATCGAGCCAACCGCCTCCTGGGTCGCGGTCTGCATGCCGGCGATCTGGTTGCTGATCTCGTCGGTGGCTTTGGCGGTCTGACTGGCGAGCGCCTTGACCTCCTGTGCCACCACGGCGAAGCCGCGGCCTGCATCGCCGGCGCGCGCCGCCTCGATCGTGGCGTTGAGCGCGAGAAGGTTGGTCTGTTCGGCTACCGAGGTGATCAGCTTGACGACGTCGCCGATCCGGTTGGCGGCCTGCGACAGCGCGTTGATGCGCGCGTCGGTCTCGTCGGCCTGCTGCACCGCGCTGGCTGCGATGCGGTTGGATTGCTGCACCTGCGCCGAAATCTCGCGCACCGAACCGGCAAGTTCTTCCGTCGCGGACGCCACCGACTGCACATTGTTGGAGGCGTCTTCGGAGGCATTGGCGACCACGGTGGCAAGCCGCGTGGTGTTGCTGGCGTTGTCGGTCAGCGCGCGGGCGGTGCTTTCCAGCTCGCCCGATGCCGTCGACAGCGAGCTGGTGATGGCGCGGAAGCGGGCACTGGCATCGGCAATCGCGTCCTTGCGGATCTGACGGCTGGAGCCGAAATAGACCGAGACCACGTTTTCGGTGTCCAGCATCACGGCCTTGGCGATGACGTTCTGCATCACCGTCCTCTTGTCACGCGCGGCGGCCTGGGCGGCCCGTCCATAGCTCGGCACCTGCACCTCGGTCTCCACCGCCTTCATCAACTGGTCGGCGATGAACATCAGGCGGCAGCCGACATACCATTGCGGCGCGACGCCGGCGCGCTGGTTGAACTCGCTGAACCGCGCGACCGAACTGAAGTAGGGAAGGCTGAAATCGGCCGCGCCGATCAGGTCCCAATGCTGCAGCTGCAGGCGGATGGCCTCCTGCATCGCTCCGTCCTTGAAGATGCCGGACGAGGGATCGTATTGCCGGACCTTGTCGTAAAACCGCGCCAGAATGCCGGGCAGGGACTTTGCGAAAAGCGGCCGCATCTCGCGCAACGTCGCACGCATCGGCTCGTCGATATCAAGCAAATCGAGGCGGATGGCGTTCCAGTCAGGGGGCATTGGCGGCTCCAGCGCGAGCGTTGTGGCGGCCAACCATATCTAACGGACGCATGGTTAACGAACTGCGAATTTATGCGTAGTTCTACTGAGAAACGCTCAATTCCGGACGCAAAAAGGGCTCCGGAGCGGCTCCGGAGCCCTGATTCTCGCGTTTCCTGGCGGAGCGCCGGCTATGCCGCAGGCGGGCCGATCGCAACCTTCAGGGTGCCGACGCCGTCGACCCCGCATTCGATTTTGTCGCCGGGCGAGAGCGCGGAGACGCCGGCCGGCGTTCCCGTCATGATGATATCGCCGGCGGCGAGGGCGACCTGCTGCGAAAGCTGCCAGATGATCTCGGGCACGCTCCAGATCAGTTCGGTGAGGTCGCCCTTCTGCTGCTCGGTGCCGTTGACGGTGAGCCAGATTTTGCCCTTGGAGGGATGGCCGATCTTCGCTGCAGGCTGCAGGGCCGAACAGGGAGCGGAATAGTCGAAGGATTTTCCGACCTCCCACGGCCGCTCCTTCTTGCGCGAGGCGATCTGCAGGTCGCGACGGGTGAGGTCGATGCCGACGCCGTAGCCGTAGACGTGTTCGAGCGCCTTGTCGGCGGGGATGTTGAGGCCGCCGCTCTTCATCGCCACGATCAGTTCGACCTCGTGGTGCAGATCCTTGGTCAGCGGCGGATAGGGGATGGTGGCGCCATCCGGAACCAGCATGTCGGCGTGCTTGGCGAAGAAGAACGGCGGCGCCCGCTCGTCATTGCCCATCTCGCGAATGTGCTCGAGATAATTGCGCCCGACGCACCAGATGCGGCGGACCGGATAGGATTTCGATTCACCGACGACGGGAAGCGAAGGCTGCGGCGGAGCGGGAATGACGTAGGATGCGGCGTTC
>JAYSPJ010000323.1:0-8398 GCA_043722155.1 Bradyrhizobium sp. | reverse complement strand
CGCCGACAAACAGGCCGGCGTCATGAATGCGCGAAAGCTCCGCCGTTTCGCCGTGCTCGCCGACCGCCTCGACATTGGAAGCCTCCGGTAGAAATGCTCGCACGACATTCCTGTCACCCTCGGCGTGCAGGCCGAGATAATGGAAGGGATCGGAGTGGCGGCCTTCGACGATCGCATAGGCCTCGGCGGGCAATTTGGTCATGAGGGCTCTTTGGGTTGTTGGGACAGGATACGAAGCGCGCCGGTCAACGGAACGCGCAGCCAATCGGGCCGGTAAGCCAGTTCGTATTCGATCTCATAGATGGCTTTTTCAAGCAGGAAGAAATTCAGCATCTGTTCGATCGCCTGCGGCCCGGCGGGCCACAACAACGGGTTTGTCATGGTGTCTCGATAGGCGGCAAGGAACGCTGCGGAAGCGCGATCGCGCCATTCCGACAGCGCCGCGCCAAGCTTGCCGTGTTCGTCGGGCGCCACATTGAGCGCGCGCTGCAGCGCGGCGGTCGCCGAGTAGTCGATCGAGCGGATCAGGCCGGCGACATCGCGCGCCGCGGGGGCCTTGCGCCGGCGGTCGGCCAGGGTGCGACGGGGCTCTCCCTCGAAATCGATGATGAAGATATCGTCCTTGGCGATCAGCATCTGTCCGAGGTGGAAATCGCCGTGGTGACGGATGTTGAGGCCGCCGATATCCGGCGGCAGCAGTGCGCCGATGCGTTCGTTCAGGGTCGCGCGCTGCGCCAGCAGTTGATCGGCCAGATCTCGATCGGAATCCCGCATCGTCGCGCGGCGTTGCTTCAGGGCCTCGCAGACGCGCTCGGCGCGGGCTGCGGCCTCGTGGATCCAGAGCTGGGCGTGCCCGGGTCCAATCGGTTCCGGCGTGAAATCGGCTAGTTCGCCGCTACCGGCGAGTGCGAGATGCATCTCGGCCACGCGCCGTCCGGTCTGCGACATGTAGCGCAGGTAGGGGATCTGCTCCTCGCTCTCGCCGGGATGCTCGCTTGCCGCCAGCAGACGCTGCTCCTCGACAAAGCGGTCGAGATAGGCCGAGGTTACGGTCCAGGCGTCGCCCTGATTCTGTACGAAGGCGTGGACGACGGCGACGGCACTGGTCTTGTCGCCTTCGACCAGTTCGACGCTGCCGAGCAGCGCCGGCGTATTGGCGAAGCCCGCGACCTCGGTCAGGAAACGGCCGACCTCGATCTCCGGATTGATGCCGGGCTCGATTTCTCGATAGATCTTGACGACGTAGTCGTTATCGACCAGCGCCGTACTGTTGGATTGTTCGGTCTCGACCGCGCGGATATGCACCGGCGGCTTGAAGGGCCGTTCCAGAAGCCTGGCGGTCGGCCTGAATTCGAGGCGCAAGCCGTTCTCTTCAACCGTGAGGGTTTCGCGGAGATTGCGCAGCAGCAGGGCGATGAAGATCTGGTCGGTGGCGACGTCCAGCAGCGTGCCTTCGCGCGCGCCCTGGCGGACCGCCGCAAAGGCGCGGGGATTATAGCGCTCGCGATCGAAACGAACCCACTCGATCTGCATTGGCAGCACGTAGCGCGAGGTCTCGCCACGCTCGGTGGTCGCTTCGAAAAAGGCCAGCCATGGCCGGTTGTCGCCGATATCGCAGAACGGCACCGCCGAGGTCACGGTCGGACGGATCTCCCGCGCCGAACGCTCCGGATACCAGCGGGTTCGCGCCAGATAGGTCGGCAATACGTCGCGTTCGAACACGCCCCGGGTGCGGGCGAGCGACATCCATGTTGCGCCGAGCGGCACCACAAGGGTCTCGAATTCCGGAACGGCCGTTGGTTCGACGTGCTCCGACTTGTCACGCTCCCTGAGCTGGAACCAGTAGAACCCGTACGGCGCCAGTGTGATCATGTAGGGGAGTTCGCCGATCGGCGGGAATCGGGTACGGCCCAGCATTTCCAGCGGTATGCGGTCCTTCCAGGCAGACAAGTCGAGTTCGGTGGCCTGTGCTGATCGCGACAGGTTGGCGACGCAGAGAATGACCTCGTCCTGATACTGGCGGACATAGCACAGCACCGAGCGGTTGACCGGACGGATGAAAGTCATGGTGCCGCGGCCGAACGCCAAAGTGGATTTGCGCACCGAGATCAGCCGCTTGGTGGCGCTGAGCAGCGAGGACAGACTGCGCGACTGCGCCTCGACATTGACCGACTCATAGCCGTAGACCGGATCCATGATGGTGGGGGCGTAGAGCCGTGCCGGGTCGGCACGGGAGAAGCCGCCATTGCGGTCCGGCGACCACTGCATCGGCGTGCGCACGCCGTTGCGGTCGCCGAGATAGATATTGTCGCCCATGCCGATTTCGTCGCCGTAGTAGATGATCGGCGTGCCCGGAAACGACAGCAGCAGCGAATTCATCAGTTCGATCTTGCGCCGGTCGTTGTCCATCAGCGGCGCCAGCCGCCGGCGGATGCCGACATTGATGCGCGCGCGCGGATCGTTGGCGTAGGTGGACCACAAATAATCGCGCTCGACGTCGGTCACCATTTCCAGCGTCAGTTCGTCGTGGTTGCGCAGGAACAGCGCCCATTGGCAGCTGGTCGGGATATCCGGCGTCTGGCGCAGGATATCGGTGATCGGAAACCGATCCTCCTGGGCGATCGCCATATAGATCCGCGGCATCAGCGGAAAATGATAGGCCATGTGGCATTCGTCGCCGCGGCCGAAATATTCCTGCACATCCTCAGGCCACTGGTTGGCTTCCGCCAGCAGCACCTTGCCCTTGGCATAGGCGTCGAGCTCGCCGCGCAGTTTCTTGATGATGGCGTGGGTTTCGGGGAGATTTTCGTTGTTGGTGCCGTCGCGCTCGCACAGATAGGGAATGGCGTCGAGACGGAAGCCGTCGACGCCGGAATCGAGCCAGCGCTTCATCACCTGCACCAGCGCGCTGACCACGCGTGGATTGTCGAAATTCAGGTCCGGCTGGTGTGAGAAGAATCGGTGCCAGTAGAACTGGCCGGCTTCCGGATCCCAGGTCCAGTTCGACTTCTCTGTGTCGGTGAAGATGATCCTGGTGCCCTGATACTTCTGGTCGGTGTCGCTCCAGACATACCAGTTGCGCGCGCTCGATTTGGGATCGCTGCGGCGGGCGCGCTTGAACCAGTCGTGCTGGTCGGAGGTGTGATTGATGACGAGTTCGGTGATCACGCGCAGACCGCGCGCCTTTGCCTCGGCGATAAAGCGCTTGAAATCCTTCATGGTCCCGAAATCGGGATTGATGGCGCCATAGTCGGCGATGTCGTAGCCGTCGTCGCGGCCGGGCGACGGATAGAACGGCAGCAGCCACAGCGCGGTGACGCCGAGCTCCTGCAGATAGCCGAGCTTTTCGGTCAGACCTGCAAAATCGCCGATGCCGTCATTGTTGCTGTCGGCAAAGGCCTTGACGTGCAGCTGATAGATGATGGCGTCCTTGTACCATAGCTCGTCGCTCACGTCCTTGACGGGCAGGCCCTTGGCATCGATCGATGACATCACGTTCATGGCGCGCCTCACGCCAGGCAACGGAAGAGCAAAGCTGGATCGCGCACCGGATCGATCCTCAGACGAATGCCGCCCGATTCGACCGGGTGACGTTCGCCGGTGATAAGGTTCTCGAGCGCGGCGATATTGCGGCGATCATCGGCCATGCCGACCTGGACATCGCCGAGCGGAAACCAGAATTCGTGCGGCTCGCGCGACAATGCGATGGCGACGATGACGCTGTTGGTCTGGTTGACCGATTCCTTGACGAAGCCGATGACATTGCCGTCATCGATCGGGACGAACCGCAGATTGCTGGTCTGTTGTAGCGCCGCATTTTGCCGGCGGGCGCGGTTGAGATCCCTGATATAGGGCTTGATGTTGCCGGGCTTGTTCCAATCCCGCACCTTGATCTCGTATTTTTCGGAATCGAGATATTCTTCGCGGCCCGGAATCGGTTCGTGTTCCAGCAGCTCAAACCCGCTGTAGATGCCGTAGGTGCTCGACAGCGTGGCGGCGAGCGCAGCGCGGGATTTGAACATCCAGGTCTCGCCGCTCTGCAGGTGGTAGGGCAGGATGTCGGGCGTATTGACGAAGAAATTGGGGCGATAGTAATCGCGCTCCGGATGGGCGGTCAGCTCGTTCAGATATTGTTCGAGTTCCCACTTCTGCGTTCGCCAGGTGAAATAGGTGTAGGACTGGGTGAAGCCGAGCTTGGCGAGGCCCTTCATCAATTTCGGCCGCGTGAAGGCTTCGGCGAGGAAGATCACGTCGGGATGAAGCAGCTGAATGTCATGGATCAGCCATTCCCAGAACCTGAACGGCTTGGTGTGGGGATTGTCGACCCGGAAGATGCTGACCCCCTGATCGATCCAGAACAGAAAGACGTCGCGCAAGGCGTTCCACAGCGCGCCGGCGTCCTCGGAGGCAAAATCGGGATTGACGATGTCCTCGTATTTCTTGGGCGGGTTCTCCGCATAGCGCATCGATCCATCCGGCCTTCGCCTGAACCATTGCGGATGGTCCTTGAGCCAGGGATGGTCGGGCGAACACTGCACGGCGAAATCCAGTGCGACTTCCATGCTGAGCAGCCTGCAGGCCGCAACGAAGGCGCGGAAATCCTCCAGCGTGCCCAATTCCGGATGCACCGCATCGTGGCCGCCCTCGGCCGAGCCGATGGCATAGGGACTGCCGGGATCACCCTCCGCCGCCGTCACCGCGTTGTTGCGGCCCTTGCGGTTGGTGTGGCCGATCGGGTGGATCGGCGTGAGATAGACCACGTCAAAACCCATCGCCGCGATGTCAGGCAGCCGCGCGATGCAGTCCTTGAAGGTGCCGTGCTGGCCGGGGTGAACGCCCTGGCTGCGTGGCACCATCTCGTACCAGGCGCCGTTGCGGGCGCGCGGCCGGTCCGCCACGAATGGAAACAGCTGCGATCGCGTGAGATCGGGCCGCAACTGGCTCTCGGCCATGGCGGACTTCAGTTCATCGGTCAACAGCGGCGCGGCGTCGCCGGTTTGCAGAAAATCCTCGCATTGCCGCAGGATCACGGCGGCCGCGGCGGGCCCGCCTACATGGGCCTTGGTCAGCATGCCCGCGCCCTCGATCGCATCAAGGGTGAGGTCGGCACCGGCCTTTTTCTTGAGTTCGAATCCGTGCCGCCAACTGGCGAATTCGTCGGTCCAGGCCTCGATGGCATAGACGAAGCGGCCGGGGATGTCGGGCACGAACGAGCCGACCCAGCGGTCGTTGCTGTGATGGGTCATCGGCGCGCGGCGCCATTCGCGGTCGTGCTCGCGACGCCAGACCAGCGCCGCGGCAATGACATCATGGCCGTCGCGATAGATATCCGCCCACACTTCGACGCGCTCGCCGACGATGCGCTTCACAGGGAAGCGGCCACCGTCGATCAGCGGGAAAACGTCCTCGATATGGAAAGCGCCGCCGGCGCTCTCGACAGTTTGAGTTGTCTTGTTCACGGTGATGCCAGTGACATGGGAATGACGTCCCGTTTCGGTTGCGGGACGGGGGAAGTTCCGGACATATGTACAAAGCCGTTCGCCGGGCATTGGTTCCCGGGGAACGGCCGGGATGGTAACGAGTTAACCACGGCTATCCTCTTCCTGCATTTAGAGAATTTCGCGACATCTCCGATTGTCGCGTGCAAACCGCGTGCCGAATGGACCTTTTCGCCAGAGCCAGAGAGCTGGGAATCCAGACCGGATATATCGACGGTCAGGGTCACCGCCATGTGACGGACGCAACCGCGCTGCAAATCATCGTCGATGCCCTGCCGGTGCGCATCCCGTACCGGTTTCTGGATCAGGCGGTGGTGGTGCGGTCGGGTCAGCCCTCGCGGACCGCGCTCAGCCAGACTGCCACGTTCCCGCTGCGCTGGAAAATCGTTGCGGGAGTTGGGGTTATCGCCGACGGCGAGACCGGTGATCGCACCATCGTCTGGCCGACCGACCTGCCCGTCGGCTCCTACCGGCTGCATCTGGCCGATGCGTCCGGTTTCAGCGAGGAGGCGCCGTTGATCGTCGCGCCGTCCAGGGCGTTCGGCGGGGATTTTGACCGCTGCTGGCTGTTGGCGGTGCAACTCTATGGCGTCCGGTCGGCGCGCAACTGGGGGATCGGGGATTTCACCGACCTCGAAGGGTTGATCGAACTTGCCGCCAGCCTGGGAGCCGACGGTGTCGGCCTCAATCCGTTGCATGCCCTGTTCGACGACCGCCCGGGCGATTGCAGTCCCTATTCGCCGAACAGCCGGCTGTTTCTGAACCCGCTCTATGTCGATGTCGAAAAATTGCCGGGATTTCAGCGCGCTTTCGAGAGCAAGGGCGCGATCGAGCGGGTAAGAGCGGGCGATATCGTCGATTATGCTGCCGTTGCCGAGCTGAAATGGCGCGCGCTGCGCTTCGCTTTCGATACTTTCAAGGCCAATCCCAAGGGCGAGCGCAGGCAGGATTTCGAAGGATTTTGCGCCGAGCGTGCTCCCTTGTTGTCGCGGTTCGCCTGTTTCGAGGTGTTGCGGCACAAATTCGGCAAGCCGTGGTGGGAATGGCCGGAAGAATGGCGCCAACCCGACGCGGCCAAATGCGCGTCGCTGCGTCGCGGCCCGGACGCTGCCGAAATCGAGTTCGTCGAATTCGTGCAATGGGCGGCCGACCGGCAGCTGCGGGCCTGCAAGGAGCTTGCGGTTCGGCTCGGCATGAAGGTCGGGCTTTACCTCGACGTCGCCGTCGGCGTGCAATGCGACGGGTTCGATGCCTGGAACGAGCAATCGGCGATCTCGCGCCATCTCTCTGTCGGCGCGCCGCCGGACCCCCTCAACACCGCGGGCCAGAACTGGGGTCTGGCCGGTTTCAACGCCGCCGGCCTCGAACGCCAGTCGTTCGAGCCTTATCGCGAGATGCTGCGGGCGTCGATGCGCCATGCCGGCGCGATCCGGCTCGATCATGTGCTGGGCCTGAAGCGGCTTTATCTGGTGCCGCACGGGTTTGCCGCCGACAACGGCGTCTATGTGCAAATGCCGTTCGAGGCGCTGCTGGCGGCGACCGCGCAGGAAAGCATGAAACATCGCTGCGTGGTGATCGGCGAGGATCTCGGCACCGTGCCGGAGGGATTTCGCGAGCAGATGGCGGAGTGGGGCATCTGGTCCTACCAGGTGATGATGTTCGAGCGCGACGACCAGGGTTCGTTTCGCGGTGTCGACCATTATGCGTCCAATGCGCTTGTTACCTTCAACACCCACGATCTCTCGACTTATGCCGGTTGGCGCTCGTTCAGCGATCTCAAGCTGAAGCGTTCGATCGGGATCGATCCCGGCGAGAGCGACGACGCGCGATGGCACGCCCTGAGCATGCTGAGCGACGTGCTGCGCCATCACGCCATCGACAATCACGATCTCTATGCCGTCGCGGGTTTCCTGGCGCGGACCAAGTCCCGCCTGCTCGCGATATCGCTGGAGGATTTGCTGGGCGTGGTCGAACAGCCCAACATTCCCGGCACCGTCAACGAGCATCCCAACTGGCGGCAGCGGTTGCCGCTGACGATCGACGCCATGGCTGCCGCCATCGATGTTGCCGCGCTCAGAAGCGCCACGGCGGAACGGGCGCGAGGGACGAGCTGACGCACCTCGTATTTGATCTTAGCTTACGTCGTCCCGGCCGAGCCAATGGGCCGGCGTTCGCTGGGACGACGGGTGGAGAGAGCAGGTTGCCTTTGACTAACTCGCTTCGTTATTCCTCAAAATCATCTCAACCGCCTTCGCAAAACCCTCGTCCTCGTTCGAGGTCGTGACATGTGTCGCCATTTTCTTCACGTCATCGGTGGCGTTGCCCATCGCGATCGAGATGCCGCTCGTTTTGAACATGGCCAGATCATTTTCCATGTCGCCGATGGTGGCGACCGCATCGGTGGAAATGCCCAGGCGTTTGGCCATCGTCCGCACGAAGGTGCCCTTATTCCGGCCCGGCGGAGTAATGTCGAGATAGTAGCTTTGTGAGCGGACCGCGGTCGCATGCGCGCCCAATGCCTTTTGCATCGCGATGTCGCAGCGCTGCAGCAGTGCGGCGTCGTTGCTGGCGCCGACGATTTTGCAGGCGGCTGTCAGATAAGGTGCAAAATGCCCGACAACGGTCGGGTCGGACCGGATGGCACGCCTCTCATTTGGGGCGTATTCGCCGTCGGGATTACGCGTGAGCCACTGATGGTTGGTGAACAGCCAGATATCGATACCGAACTCGTTCAACACATCGAGGCTGGTTTGCGCCGCGGGCGCGGGGATCAGATGCTGTTCGATCGGGTTCAATTGCGGGTCGACGATGGAACTGCCGTTGAAGGATCCGACCGGCAGCGTGATCGAGAGCGGTTCGATCAGAAACCGCATCCCGACGGTCGGACGGCTGGAAGTGAG
>JAYSPJ010000322.1:0-2204 GCA_043722155.1 Bradyrhizobium sp. | reverse complement strand
GCGCTTGCAGTCAACGGCGTGGCGGAGGCGATTCCCGTCGTGATCGGATTTGCAGATTGGCGAATGCCGGGCGGTGCGACGACTCCCGTTTTCGTCATCGGTTCGGATCTGCGGGCCGGCGGCCTGCAGCCCTGGAATCTGGTGGAAGGCCAGATTGAGGCGCTGTCGACGCCGAAGGCGGTCGCGGTCGACCGGTCCTATTTCGACCGGCTCGGCATCTCGGGAATCGGGGCGACCGCCGAAATCCGCCAGCAACTGGTGCGGGTCGCGGCCGTCACCGACGGCATCCGATCATTCACCACGACGCCGTTCGTTTTCATGGACATCGATCGGGCGCGGGCCCACACCGGAGTTCCCTCCGGCAAGGCCACCTATTTTCTGGTTCGCCTGAGCCCCAATAGCGACAGGGCTGCCGTCCGCCGCCAGCTGTTGTCGAACATCTCCGATGTCGAGGTGCTGACTCCGGCCGAGTTTCGCGAGCGCAGCCGCACCTTCTGGCTGTTCAGCACCGGCGCCGGCGCCGCGCTGTTCGCCGGGGCATTGCTCGGCGTGATCGTCGGCACCGTCATTGTCGCCCAGACGCTCTATTCAAGCACGAAAGAGCATCTGACCGAGTTTGCCACCCTGCGCGCCATCGGCTCGTCCCGGCGCTACATCTACGTGGTGATCGTCTGCCAGGCGCTCCTCAATGCCATCATCGGTTTCGCTATCGCCGCGCTTGTCGGCGAGACCATCGTGAAACTGACCGCGGCGACGGCGTTGCCGATCGTCATCACGCCAGGACTGATGATCGGACTTTTTCTGCTGACCGTCGTGATGTGCATCGGATCGGCGATTGCCGCGATCGTACAGGTCACCAGGATCGATCCTGCCATAGTGTTCTCGCGATGACTTCTCCCTTGCTAGAGGCGGTGAATGTGGCGAAGGTCCTTGGCAGCGGCGCTGCGAAGGTGGCAGCGCTCAAGGGCGTCAGCCTGACCCTCCATGGCGGTGAACTGACGCTGCTCATGGGACCTTCGGGCAGCGGCAAGACCACGCTGCTGTCCATTCTCGGATGCATGTTGACGCCAACGGCAGGGACTGTTCGTGTCTGCGGGCATTCGACCGCCGGCGCCGATCCCGAGGACCTGGCGCTTCTCAGGCGAGAGCATATAGGGTTTGTCTTCCAGTCCTTTCATCTGTTTCCGACGCTGTCTGCCACGGACAACGTCCGGCTGGCGCTGGATGTACGCGGCGAACGCTCCAGAAGCGCAAAGGCCAAGTCACGCGAGGCGCTGGCGAGAGTCGGCTTGCCGCACAAGATAAGGGCGTTTCCGGGCGAACTCAGCGGCGGCGAACAGCAGCGCGTCGCGATCGCTCGGGCCATCGTCGGAAATCCGTCTATCATCCTTGCGGACGAGCCAACCGCCGCACTGGATGGCGAGAACGGCCAGGCGGTCATGAAGATCCTTACGGGGATCGCCAGGGAACAGGGGCGCGCGGTGCTGATCGTGACACATGATCCGCGTCTGCTGCCATTCGCTGATCGCGTCGTCCACATCGAAGACGGACGGATCGTCCGCGAGGAGCGCCGTGGCGCCAAACTGCAATGATTTCACCTGGAGTGCCACAGAGGAGGAATAGCCATGTCGAAACGCCGCACAGTCTTGGTCGCGATCTCCGGGCTGGTCATCGCCACCGGGGCCTTGATGACAGCCCGCGGCGTCATGGCCGCTGCACCGGGGGACAAGCAATGGCAGGCCGTTGCGCCCGGTCGCGTCGAAGGCTGCTCCGGTCAGATCAAGCTCGCGACTGCCGTCATGGGGGTCGTCGAGAAGGTGCTGGTGAAGGCCAACGACAAGGTGTTTGCCGGCGAACCGCTGATCCATCTCGCTGACGGTGAATTTGCCGCGCGGCTGGCCGCGGCGGAAACGCAAGTCGCCCTGCGCAAGCGCGCACGGGATGAAAGGTCGGTGGCGGGCAGCGCGAACACGCGACGCAAGGCCAGGGATGCCGTGGCCGATGCCGAACAGTCGGTGTATGGCGTGCGCGCCATCGTCGATCGGGTTGCTGCCGAATTGCGGGCCAAAGGCGGGCCGGACGACGGCCTGACCACGGCCCGCTCGGCCATGGCGCGGGCTCAGGCCGAGTTGACCAGACGCCAGGAGGAGCTTCGGGAAATTGAGGAAGACAGCCCCTTGCCCACCATGCTGGAGGGCCAGCTC
>JAYSPJ010000321.1:0-5137 GCA_043722155.1 Bradyrhizobium sp. | reverse complement strand
GCTCTTCGCCTTGCGCAGGTTGAAGAACAGCTTCTTCTGGTTCGCGGTGGTGCCCATCTTCACGAGCGACCACGAACGCAGGATGTATTCCTGGATCGACGCCTTGATCCACCACATGGCATAGGTGGCGAGCCGAAAACCCTTTTCGGGCTCGAACCGCTTCACCGCCTGCATCAGGCCGACATTGCCTTCCGAGACGACCTCGGAGATCGGCAGACCGTAGCCGCGATAGCCCATGGCGATCTTGGCCACGAGCCGGAGATGGCTGGTGACAAGGTGATGTGCCGCGTCGCGATCGTCATGCTCGCGCCAGCGTTTGGCGAACATGTATTCCTGCTGGGGTTCCAGCATCGGAAATTTGCGGATCTCGGCGAGGTAACGTGAGAGGCCGGCTTCTCCGTTGAGAACCGGCAAGGTAGCTGTACGGGCCATTCGAGCGCCCTCCAGTGGTTCAGGCCCCCGATAGCGGCGGGCCCGGCAGACGAGCGCTGTGTTAAAGCCGCCCGGGCTGCGATGTTCCGCGTTGGATATTCAACGCAGGTGCAACATACACTAAATCGGCAGGCCTTTGGAAGGATCGCCACCGTCACGTCCCCGTGTGACTGGTATAACCTGTTGTTATAACGTTACTTTTCAAGAGGCCCTGCGTCATAGCGCCGCTCGCAGGGCGCTTGCCAGAAGAAGCAAATCCTCCGGCAGGGCGCTTTCCCAATGCAAAATCTCCCCGGTTTTGGGGTGTTCCAGCGCGAGCAGGTATGCGTGCAGCGCTTGCCGGCCCAGGGCAGTGAGAGCCGCCTGGCTGCGGGGACCGAGGTGGCTGGCCTTGGTCTTGAAGTGCGGGCCATAGACGGCATCGCCCAGCAGGGGGTGGCCGATATGGGCCAGGTGCACCCGGATCTGATGGGTGCGGCCGGTCTCGAGCTGGCAGGCCAAAAGGGCTGCGACCGGTTTGCCGTCGCGTCCGTTGAAGGATTCCCGGATTTCCCAGTGGGTGACGGCCTCGCGGCCACTGTCGCGCACCGCCATTTTCTCCCGGGCAAAGGGATGCCGGTCGATCGGCGCATCGACGGTGCCGCGCAACCGGTTCGGCACGCCCCAGACCAAAGCCATATAGCCGCGCCGCATCGCACCGGTGCGGCCGTGGTCGGCGAACTGCTCGGTCAGCGATTTGTGCGCGCGGTCGTTCTTGGCCGCCACCATCAGGCCGGTGGTATCCTTGTCGAGCCGGTGCACGATGCCCGGGCGTTTGACGCCGCCGATGCCGGAAAGGCTTGTCCCGCAATGGGCGATCAGGGCGTTGACCAGGGTGCCGGTCTCGTGGCCGGCGGCGGGATGCACCACGAGGCCCCTGGGCTTGTCGATGACGATGATGTCGTCGTCCTCAAAGACGATATTCAGCGCAATATCTTCGCCGGCGGGCTCGGCGGCGACCGCCTCCGGCACGTCGATTGTGATCGTATCGCCGGCGGCGACATGATAAGCGGGGTCGCAGATGGGGGCGTTTTTGAGGGTGACGGAGCCCGCCAAAATCAGCGTCTTCAGCCGCGAGCGCGACAGTTGCGGCAGCTTGACCGCGAGCACGCGGTCGAGCCGGACCGATCCCTCGTCGCCGGCAACGATGACCTCCAGCAATTGTCCGCTATTCGAAGCCGAGCCGTGTTCCAATGATGAGCCTTTTATCCCCGAAGAGTTCCGCATGACCGAGACTGTTGCGCCCGAACCGACACCCGAACAAGCCGCGTTATTCGCGCGGGTGCGGCGGCTGATGCTGATTGCTGGCCTGACCACGGCGCTGGCCGTCGCCGCCGTCCTGATCGCCATCGGCTACCGTCTTTTCCGCGCCGAGGGAAGCGTTGTCGCCACCGACACCACCTCGATGCTGCCGAAAGGTGCCCGGATCGTCACAACCGGCATCGCCGGCGACCGGCTGGTGGTGACGCTGGATGTCGGCGGCGTGACCGAAATCCGCACCTTCGATGCGAAGACGCTGAAGCCGGCCGGAAGGCTGAAATTCGTCAGCGAGCCCTGACCGGTGCACGTCATGGCCGGGCGGGTGGTTTGGTCCGGGGACATGGCTGACGCCTGTTCGGAGACATGGCTGACACCCAGGGTTTGGGCCTGAATTACCGGGTCAATCCCGCCTTGCAGCCGGCGGATTTCAAGGCTATTGGCTGAGCCAACGCTCCCTTCGTCTAGCGGTTAGGACGCGGCCCTCTCAAGGCTGAAACAGGGGTTCGATTCCCCTAGGGAGCGCCATTTGCGTACAAAACTGCGAACCCCGTTCTTGCCGGACTGCGAGCTGGCGATAACGGCTTGTTCGAGGGTCGATTTCGAGCCGTGGATGCGGATCACACGGTCATCGACTTCGACGGCATCAATGAACGATCGTAGGTAGGCCTTGCGGAACGGAACGTCGCCGGTGGTGATATTTTGGCGCATCAGCGAGCCGAAGCGTTCAATTTTGGCCCTGTCGATACGGGCCGCCGGAGATTGGCCTTTGATCCGGTCGAGTGCGCTTCGGGCCCGATCGCGATCGGCCTTGATGTCGGCAAGACGGACTTTTAGAACTTCGTCGAGATCGGTGACGCCGTCTTCGACGAGCGTATAGAGCCGCCGCAGCTTATCCTCTGCCGTGCTCGCTTCCCGGGATAGCTGATCGATTCGGTCCCGGACTTCGCCGCCGGCCATCGCCCGCCTGTTGACTATATCGGCAAGGAGATCGGCGACGCGATCGGGGACCAGCAGATAATCGGCGATATGGCTGGTCACCAATTGGTCCAGCCTGTCCATCGGGATCGACCGGCCCCTGCAAGCGGTCTTGCCCATACGCGCGGCGGCGGAGCACGAATAGTAACGGTAGACTCGTCCGGTTTTCGACGTTCCCGTGCGCAGTGTCATGGCGCAGCTGCAACTGGCGCAATAGGCAAGCCCGGTCAGCAAGATCGGTCCCGTCGTAATTCTTGGCGGCATTGATCGGGGATTACGTGCCTTGAGCGAACGTCGAACCTCGTCGAAAGTCTCGCGCTCTATGATCGGCGGAACCTCCACCGCGATGACTTCGGTGATGGGCTTTTCTCGTCCAGTTTTTGCGTGTCGGCGGTTGAAGCGCCACTCGCCAACATAGAGCGGATTGGTCAGGATGACGTGCACCGGTCCGACGCCAAAGCGTGCGCCAAGCCGTGTTCGGATGCCGCGCGCGTTCAAGGCTTTCGCGACTTCCTTGACGCCCAACGGTCCGCTCGCTTCCTCGCCTTCGAGGTACAGTTTGAAGACCAGCCGCACCGTCTCGGCCTCGACAGGGTCGATGGCGAGGCGTTTCTTCATCCTGTGACCGCGTTGCTCCACGTCCTCGACCGCGTATCCAAGCGGCACGCGGGAGCCGTTGTAGAATCCTTGGCGGGCGTTCTCCTTCATAGCGCGCAGCACGTGCTTGGCGTTCTCCCGGCTCTGATATTCGTCGAACAGCGCGATCACCTGCCGCATCATTACTTGTGACGGATCATCGCCAAGCTCCTGGGTGATCGACACCAGCCGTACCCCCGCTTTCGCGAGCCGGCGGATGTACATCTCCAGCCCGAAAGCGTCTCTGAAGAAGCGGCTGAAGCTATGCACGACTATGACGTCGAACGGTCGATCATCGTCAGAAGCACGTTCGATCATGCGTTGGAACTCAGGACGTTGATCGTCCATCGCGGATGCACCTGGCTCGACATAGTCAGCGACGACCTGCCAGCCTTGCCGCTCGCAATAAGCCTGCGTCTGCAAGCGCTGATCGGGGATCGAGAGATCAACCTCGGCTTGCCTTGTGGTGGAGACCCGCAGGTAGAGCGCTGCGCGCGAAATGATCGACACCGGCAGATTCATAGACGGCTCCAAAGCGGGTCGGAATCATTTGAGGAGATCATCGAGCAGCGCCCCCAGGAACGCTTCAATGACATCCAATTCGCGCGAAGATATGGCAATTTTAGCCGGGAAATCGTCCGTGACAACGTACGTTTCGCAGGGCTCACCGTGCCCGGCCTCACGCGTGGAGCACGTGGACGCGGAAGCTTCTTCGCTGCTTTCCTCTGCAGATGACCTGTGGTCCGATCGGCGCTGTTGATGGCGAGCCATCCCGCCAGAGAGTGCATCGGGCGCTCTATCGCAACCAATTCCGATCGCGCTCGCAAGGTAGCGTGCAATGACAGGCGAGCGGCGGAGCCGTGTCCGCCGGCCGCGCCATCGGAGTCGACTCGGAATCCATTTTTGCGCTCACCCGTCATGTCAGGCACGCCTTCTTTCTGGCAGCGATGGGTTCCAGGTGGCGGACGTTCGAGGAGGTTAGGGCATAAGTTCACGTCGCCCCCGGCGTCGGCGGCCGACCACCGCGGGCATGATTTTCCGGGCAGCAGACGCTGTCAATGATCTTCGACCGTTGTCACGGCGCGCTCCCCAAGAGAGCGCGTCATTGACAGCGTCTGCCGCCCGGAATCTGCGCCGCCAAGCGATCGACGGAGCGGTCCGGCCGTACCGATATCGATCGCTCTGCGCTCCTGGGATGATCGAGGTAAGCGCCCGCATGCTTAGCGGCGTGTCGGCTTTCAGCAAATTCTTTGCGGCCAGGAAGCGGCACCACGACGATCCGAGAGCAAGGTGACGCGATCCAGATAACACCGCCACGGCGGCGCCAATGCGATTTCTCGTCGTTGCACGAACGAATCCAAAATCTGAATTTGGTCTGTTGCTGTGCATCGTCGCGCCATGTCCGTGTGTGAATCGGCGCCATGAATTTACACCCGCGGCGTTCCATGAGATCGACAACGCGCGTTTGATTGGTAGCGCTGATAGCGATGATCGCTCCCGTCATGATGCATCGCTGCCGATATGCTTACGCTGGCGATGATGCTCTGATGCCGCATCTGAGTTGCGCGATTGATCGCACTGTTGCTTGGATGTCTATCCGGATTGCAATCGCGTCGTAGCGTGGATTGGCGGGAGATCAGCGAAGTTGAGGTGGAGGGCAAGATTAAAGCAAACTGACGTTTGCTCGAAGCCATTGTCTGCACACTGGTTTTAGAGCTGATGTTCTGGTGGCACCATCGCCGACCCCGCCAATCCCTTGTTTTTGTTGCCGTTGATGCGACGGCTGTTCGTCCCG
>JAYSPJ010000320.1:0-2695 GCA_043722155.1 Bradyrhizobium sp. | reverse complement strand
CGCGAAGTGGTGATTCCGGAAGCCATCAATATCCAGGAACTCGCCAACCGCATGTCCGAGCGCGCGGTCGACGTCATCCGCCTGCTGATGAAGCAGGGCGCGATGCACAAGATCACCGACGTGATCGATGCCGACACCGCGCAGCTGATCGCCGAGGAACTCGGCCACACCGTCAAGCGCGTCGCCGCCTCGGACGTCGAGGAAGGCCTGTTCGACATCGTCGACGATTCCTCCGATACCGAGCCGCGCTCGCCCGTCGTCACCGTGATGGGCCACGTCGACCACGGCAAGACCTCGCTGCTCGACGCGCTGCGCCACGCCAACGTGGTCTCGGGTGAAGCCGGCGGCATCACCCAGCATATCGGAGCCTATCAGGTCACCTCGCCGGAAAGCGGCAAGAAGATCACCTTCATCGACACCCCGGGCCACGCCGCGTTCACCGCGATGCGGGCGCGCGGCGCCAAGGTCACCGACATCGTGGTGCTGGTGGTCGCGGCCGACGACGGCGTCATGCCGCAGACCATCGAGGCGATCAACCACGCCAAGGCGGCGAAGGTTCCGATGATCATCGCCATCAACAAGATCGACAAGCCGGACGCCAAGCCGGAGCGCGTGCGCACCGAACTGCTGCAGTACGAAGTGCAGGTCGAATCGATGGGCGGCGAGGTGGTCGACGTCGAGGTTTCTGCCAAGAACAAGACCAACCTCGACAAACTGCTGGAAATGATTGCGCTGCAGGCCGATCTGCTCGACCTGAAGACCAACGTTTCGCGTCCCGCCGAAGGCACCGTGATCGAAGCCAAGCTCGATCGCGGCCGCGGTCCGGTCGCCACCGTGCTGGTGCAGCGCGGTACCCTCAAGGTCGGCGACATCATCGTCGCCGGCGCCGAGATGGGCCGCGTCCGCGCGCTGATCAACGACCAGGGCGTGACCATCAGCGAGGCCGGACCGTCGGTTCCCGTGGAAGTGCTCGGCTTCAACGGCCCGCCGGAAGCCGGCGATCGCCTTGCCGTGGTCGAGAGCGAGGCCCGCGCCCGCGAAGTCACCAGCTACCGCGCGCACCAGAAGCGCGAGAACGCCGCCGCCAGCATTTCCGGCATGCGCGGTTCGCTCGAGCAGATGATGTCGCAGCTCAAGACTTCGGGCCGCAAGGATTTCCCGCTGATCATCAAGGCCGACGTGCAGGGCTCGCTGGAAGCGATCCTCGGCTCGCTCGACAAGCTCGGCACCGAGGAAGTCACCGCCCGCATCCTGCATGCCGGCGTCGGCGGCATCTCGGAATCCGACGTGACGCTGGCGGAAGGTTTCAACGCCGCCATCATCGGCTTCAACGTCCGCGCCCACAAGGAAGCGGCCGCCGCAGCCAAGCGCAACGGCATCGAAATCCGCTACTACAACATCATCTACGACCTCGTCGATGACGTGAAGAAGGCGATGTCCGGCCTGCTGGCGCCGACGCTGCGCGAGACCATGCTGGGCAATGCCCTGATCCTGGAGGTGTTCAACATCTCCAAGGTCGGCAAGGTCGCGGGTTGCCGCGTCACCGACGGCACCGTGGAACGCGGCGCCAATGTCCGCCTGATTCGCGACAATGTCGTCGTGCACGAAGGCAAGCTGTCGACGCTGAAGCGCTTCAAGGACGAAGTGAAGGAAGTGCAGTCCGGTCAGGAATGCGGCATGGCGTTCGAGAATTACGGCGACATGCGCGCCGGCGACGTCATCGAGTGTTATCGCGTGGAGACGATCCAGCGCTCTCTGTAAGTCCAAGTCTTGCGAAGAGTTCTGTCTGCCCCATCCTTCGAGACGCGGCCAAGAGGCCGCTCCTCAGGATGAGGACCAAACCCTGATCGAGGGAGAACCAACCCTCATGGTGAGGAGCGCAGCACTTGCTGCGCGTCTCGAACCATGAGGTCATTGAGAAAACGACAATGCCCCACCAGAAGAAGGACTCCGCCCCCGGCGGCTCGCAGCGTCAGTTGCGCGTCGGCGAAGTCGTGCGTCACGCCGTAGCCGACATCCTGTCGCAGGGCAGCGTGCACGACCCGGAACTCGAGGGCCACATCATCACGGTGCCCGAGGTGCGGATGTCGCCGGATCTGAAGCTCGCGACGGTGTATGTGATGCCGCTCGGCGGACGCGACACCGACAAGGTGATCGCGGCATTGGAGCGCAACAAGAAGTTCCTGCGTGGTGAGGTCGCGCACCGCGTTAACCTGAAATTCGCTCCTGATCTCCGCTTCCGCGTCGATGAGCGATTCGACGAAGCGGAACGAATAGAGAAATTACTGCGAACACCTGCGGTGCAAAGAGACCTCGCACCCGATTCGGGCGACAAGGAATGATCGTGACCACCGCCAACAGCGTGATCGAGCCGGAAATCGGCGATTCGGAAGCGCCGGAAAAAAATATTTCTTCCGATTCGCATCGCGACGAGAACCGGCCGCGCTCCGGCAAGCAGCCGCGTCCGAACAACCAGCCCCGGCGCGACAAGCGCGACGTCCACGGCTGGGTCATCCTCGACAAGCCGATCGGCATGACCTCGACCCATGCGGTCGCGGTGGTGAAACGGCTGTTCCAGGCCAAGCGCGCCGGCCATGCCGGCACGCTCGATCCGCTCGCCTCCGGCGGCCTGCCGATCGCGCTCGGGGAAGCCACCAAGACGGTTCCGTTCGTGATGGACGGCCGCAAGCGCTAC
>JAYSPJ010000319.1:0-22455 GCA_043722155.1 Bradyrhizobium sp. | reverse complement strand
TTCCTTCGAGCCCTTCTTGGCGATCGCTTTTTTCTTGGTCCAGAAGTCGAGCGCGAGCTGAGCTTCGTCGGCGCCCCAGTTCTTTTCGTCGGCGAGCATAGTCGCCAGTTCGGCCCGCCACTCCTGAGTGACGTTTGATTCCTTGGCCTTCTTGGGGGCTCCGCCCTTCTTGGCGCCGCCGCCGCCACCGCCGCCGGTATAATCCATGCCGTCCGTTTTGCCATAGCTGGTCCCCCGCATGATCTTATCGAGCGCGCGCGGGTCGTATTTGTCGTTGCCGGCCGCCGGAAGGCCGGTCTGCGCCAGCGATCTCGCGGCGAGAACGTCGTTCCACATTTTGCGAATGTTGCTGGTCGCATCGGCGTTGATCTTCTCAACGTGGGCAGTTCCCGCCTTCCAGTCCGCAGCGACCGCGTCCCAGTCGAGGTGCATCGCATCCCAAATGACCTTTTCGTCGCGCTGGATCGAGGCAGTCATTGAGCTGAACCATTGTCCGATTTCAGCACAGGTGATTTTGAAGTAGCCGCCGAGTTCTCGGATCAGCCCCTTGATCTTGTTCATCTCGATCTGCGTTTCGGTCATTCCCTCGGGAATCTTGTTACCGAAGAAATCGAGAGACTTGTCCGCCATATCTGAGCTGGCGTCGCCAAAGGCAGTCGACAGTGCACCGAGCACGCCGATCGTCTCGGTGATCGCTGTGCCGACAACGCCGAGTGCGCCGGTGATCAGATCAAGCGCCGACTTGGCGATGCCGCCGCTGTTATAGCTTTCGACCATCGCGGCGATCAGCCCGTTCATGCTGTCGGTCGCGGACATGAGCATCGGCGCGAAGGCGTCGGTCATGACGTTCGCGACGCCCGCCATCGCAAGTTTGCTTTCGTCGAGCGAGTCGGCCAGCGCCATGCCCTTCTGGACCGCAACCTCGTTGACCAGGCCGTAGCGGGCAGCGGAGCGGTTAAATTCCTCAAGCCCCGCCGCGCCCATATTCAGAATGGGGATCAGTTCGGCACCGCTCTTGCCAAAGAGCTTCATCGCCAGCGCGACCTTCTTGGGTCCGTCGGCCATCTGCGAGAATTTTTCGGCAGTCTGTTCGAACATTTGCATGTTCGTCCGGCCGCTCTTGAGCGAGACGCCGATCGCTGTGAAGGCCGCAGCAGCTTTGCCGCCACTGGCCGATGCTGCGACAAGGTTCTTGTCGAAGATCGCCATGCCCTTGGTGACGACGCCCAGCTGGAGGCCAGTCATGGCAGCAATGCCGCCGAGTTTCTGCACTTCGCCGATGGTGAGCCCGAAGGTCTGCGCGAGGTTGACCGTCTTTTCGGCCGCGTCGCCCATGTGCTCGGCCCACGAGGCGATCCGCTCGACCGCAAAGGCAGCCAGCATGGCCTCGCCGAAGTGCAGCATTATTGAGCGCATTTGGCCAACGAGAGCGAAAGTCTCGCGAATGTGCATCCCCATGACCGTTACGCCGCTCGAGACGCTGGCGAAGGATTCCCGCATCGAGGCGGTAGTGCCAGCCGTTACAGCCCCCAAGCCTTCGATGCTGGCCTTGGCTGCGCCGATGCCCGCAGCGGTCTCATTGCGAGCGGTAATTCTCGCGCTGACCTCATGATCGGACATTGGGGCGGCTCCTTGAAAACTGGACAGGTCCGCAATTCAGAGCCTATATCCCCGGTCCTTCGACGTCGGGGAGACTTTGAAATGCTCAAGCAAGTAGTGATCGCCGTTCTCGCGATGAGTGCAGTGGCCGCTTCCGCTCAGGACCAAGTGGCCTCGCGGTGGATAGTTTCGCAGGATCCGCACGAGCTTGACGGGTCGATCGATTATTCAGCCGTCGTGCCGTCCGAGCGCCCGTTGGTGGGAATAATCGGCCAGCGCGAGAACGCCGTCCTTTACGCCATCTGCCGCAAGAACGAGTTGTCGCTCGGGGTGGCTTGGCCCGACCTCGTTAATTACGAAAGCTCGATAAATTCGGCGGTGCTCGCGTGGAGCCTCGACGGCGGCAAGGTCCATAATGACCTTTGGGATGCCGGACTCCAAACGGTCGTGGTGAAGCATGGCAAGGCCCACAAGCTGCTGGCCGCGCTGCTCTCCGCCAAGCGGTTCGTGATCCTCATTCCCGACTACCACGGCAATCAGGAAGCGGTGTTCGACCTGACCGGGATTGCCGCCGCTGCCGCGACGCTGCCGTGTGCAGCGAAGGGCAGTTAGATCGGCATACCCATTTGCGGCCGCACATAGACCGGCCCTTCGACCAGCCCGAGATCGCCCATCGCGGCCATCGGATCGAACTCTGGCCGCGCGCCCGGTGCCGCGTCCGAGGCAGCAAGGGTGCCACCGCCAAACTCGACGCCGAGAGCTTCCGCCGTCAGCCGCATGGTGACGGCGAGCGGCGGATTTTTGTGCCATTGCGTCTGGAGCAAGGCGACACGCGGCAGGTCCAGCTGGTCGCGCACCTGATCCCAGGTCCAGCCGGTCATGACGGTCAGATAGGCGATCAGCGACGCCGTGGTTTGGGGCTGACCGCCTTCGCTTCCCCCGCGCCGGGTTCGCGCTTCGTGGCCCCGGCAGCGCCCATCGTGGCGGCGAATACCGCCTGCATACTGTCAATGTCGATCAGCTCGCGAACGTCCTTGACCGTGATCTTGGGATAGTTGCGAATCAGCGCGCGGGTGACAATCGCCACGATCACCTTGGCGGCTTCGGGGCCGGTCAGGGTGTCGAGCGAGGAAATATCGTCCGCGTGATCTTCGAGTGCACCGAGGGTCAACGGGGGGATGACGTATTCCGCGCCATCCCCGAGCATCATGGGGATTCCCTTGATCATTTAGCTTACTCCGAGAAGGACAGGGTGCCGAGGTTGCCCGCGGAGTCGGCGAAGGCTGAGAAGTCGAGTTCCGGCACCATGAAGTCGTCCAGCTTGGTTGCCATCGACCACTTGGTGGCGGTGCAGTTGTTGAACGTGATGATCGACTGCTTGCCGTTGAACGGGACCACGAAGTCAGCGCGGAAGGTCGGTGCTGCACCCATCGTCAGGTTCGCCAGCGCGATCTTCTTCGCGACCGTCGAGGTGGCGGTGTAGAGGTAGTCGATGCGAACGACCCGGCCGACGTCGGCAGCGGCGAAGGTGTAGACGCCCGCCGTGACCGAATACTGGCCGGTGACCGGACCCGAAACCACGCGGGACATGGGGAGGCCGGTATTATCGAGCACGCCCTGATCCTGCGTCCAGGTGCCCGAGCTTGGCGGGGTCACGGTGATCTGGAACGTGGTGACCGGGATCGCGGTGCCGGTGAGGTCAATCACCTTGGCGAGCGTGCCCGAGGTGAGCGTCTGGCCGAACAGGAGCGCGTTGACGGTCAAGCCATTCAGCTGAGCGAACTTGGCCTTGAAGCCGATCTTGCCCTTGCCGCGCCCGATTGCGACCGGGAACTGCTGCTGGCCGTACAGCTCCTTGACGTCGAACGAGGCGTCGAACGAGACGTCCTGCAAGACGCCGAACTGGATCGCGAGGGGGGTGGTGAGCGTCGCGCCGTAAGCGTCGGTGAGCGCAGTTCCGACTAGGTACCCGCTGCCGAATCCATTTTGCATGTTGATTACTCCATAAAAAAACCCCCCGGGCCAGAGGCGCGGAGGGCAGGTTCAAGTCAGGGAAGGTGATTTAGGCGGCGGTCAGCATCACAACCGGGATGCGGCATATTTCAAGCGAACCCAAAGTGCCTTCGAAGGTTTCGATGGCGCCTTCGATGCGGACGTATTCGACCAGCCCGCCGATGGTCTGCGGCACGCCGGGGAAGGCTTGATCGAGCGCGGTGGTGATCGCGTCGAGAATCGGGTTGAGCACTTCGCCCGGCGACTTCTCGCCCTGCGTGGAGACGTAGATCCACAGCGTTGCGCTGAGCAGCCAGCGCGTCGGCAGGCGGGTCACGGCCATTGCCGTCTGGTTGCCTTGCGCTTGATACAGCGCGGGCATTTCGGATGGTTGCACGCTGTCCCAGTGGAGCAGCTTGCGGCTCGTGGTGACAAGGCCCGGCGCGGTGGTCACGAGGTTGAACAGGCCGGAGAATATGTCCTCGCGGGTCACTGCATCGCCCTTTCGGTTGCGGCATCGAACTCGCGGCTGATCGCGCCCGAAGCATCCAGTTCGCGCAGCGCGGGCACCAGGAAGGGCCGCTGCTTGGGCGATCCGTTCTTGAAGCTGTCACCGCTCCCGCCGCCTGCAAACTTGGCCTTGGCCGCGCTCATCTGCGCCGCTTGCCGGCCATCGCCAGACCAGCCAGTTTCCCAGCCCGCCATGTAGAACAGGTTGGTCGAGACCACGCCCGAGACAATGCCGCCGCTGGCTTGAACGTCCTGATGGATCGAGCGGCGCCCGCGCCCGGTACGGACCCCGAGCACCTGGCCTGAGAGCTTGTCCTGCACGACCTTGCGCTGGAGGGTGATCGAGAGCCGCGAGACGCTGGCCCGCAGTTCTTCGGTCATGCGGGTGCTCATGCTTGCGAAGCTGGCCGCGACCTCCGCCACACCGACCATTTCGACGCTCATCGTGATCATAGCGGCACCGGGTTGACGTATTGCTTGAGCAACGTCGCCACCGAGGCGGGCATATCCCGCGTGCTCAAGGTGACGATCTCGCCCGCGAGGTTCTTGCTGACCCAGCCCGCGTGCGAGCGCAGGGCATAGCGCAGCGCGACCAGCTCGTTGACCGCCTGAGCAATGTCGGTCGGGACCGTGGCGCTTCCGGCGCTGTATTGAATGTAGATATTGTCTGTGCCAGGCGAGAAGGTCGCGCCGCCGGTCGTGATGATCGCGCGGTCGGTGAGCCGGTAGCCGTAGCCCCCGAACGAGGCGGCGGCGCCGAGGGTCTTACCATCCACCTCGAGCAAACTGACCACCGTGAGCGGCCATTGAGGCAGATAGAGCGTGGTCTGGCCGCGCCCACTGCGCCATATTTCGTAGCTGGCAACGGTGAATTCGCGGTTCGTGAACGAGCGCACGAACTTCGAATAGGCGGTGACGAGCGCGCCAATCACACCATCGTCGCCAGAATCGACTTTGCCGATATAGGCTTTCGCCGCGGCGACGGTGGTGAGATCGGGCATGGCTTAGGCGTCCGAAGCTGCGGCCGGAGCCGGGACGGGCGCAGGTGCAGCCACCTTGGCGAGCGGCTTGGCCGCCGGAGCACCATCGGGAGCCACAACGAACCCGCTGTGGATCAGTCCGGCGTGGTCGCCTTCGGTGACGTCAGGAACGTCGAGGATGCCGTCGTCGCCGACCAGCACAATGCCAGTCGAGAGCGAAGCGTCGGCGGTGTGGAGCGGTGCAGTGTATTTCATCGCTCAGACCTCCCGCGCTTCGAACGAAATGACGGTGACGAAGCCGTGCTCGGCCATCGCAGCGATCTCGGTGCAGGGAACGAGAATGTTGCCAGCCTTGTCCTGCTTGTAGAGGTCGCAGGTGCCGCCGTTGGGGTGCAGCATCGGAACCAGCCCGGCGTTGAGCGCGGCCAGGTCGGGGGAGACCCCTTCGGCTTCCTCAGCCGCTTCGACTTCGGTGTCGGGAGCGGGTGCTTCCGGCTCAGCGGCAGCAACGTCGGCGACCACGGCGGCAGTTTCGGCGAGGCCGGTTGGATCGGTGGTTGGTTTGGTAGCCATTTCGTTCTCCTTAAAAGGAAACGCCGTCCGGCCTGGGGGCTGAACGGCGTTTAGGGATGCAGACCGGATGAGAGGTCAGCAGGTCAGGGTCGTTGGTATGTAACTCCGTGGATGATCTGCCAGATGGTGCTGCGATTGAGGTCAAAGCGCGCGACCAGCTTGTCGTAAGTCCACCCTTCGGATTTCAGGGCTCGTATTTGTTCGGCTTGCTCAAAGGTCAGGGATCTCATCGACGGGCGAGGCCGGCCTTTAGCCTTCAACGATATCTTTTCGCCTGCCCGCTTCCGCCCTTCGGCCGTGACCAAATTGCGCGCCTTCGTCAGGTGTTCGGCGGTTTCTTCCGGACTTGCCTTTCGGCGGGCAGCTATCGCAGCACCAAACTCCGGCGCCATCTTCCGGCCGAGATTAGACAATCCGTTGCGGCGTCCTACTTCCCTCATCCGTTCGCGCGCTTCGGGGTTCTCAGCAAAATGTCGCCGGGTTGCTTCCGCCAGCTTGGTTCGCTGCTCCAGCGGTATGATCTTGCCCCGCTGCGCGTCGCCGATAGCCTTGCGGTGGGCGGCAGACTTGGGAACCCCGCGACGCTGAGCGGACAGGATGGCTCTGGTCTCCTTGCTGGCGGTGACGCCGAGGCAATTCCCCGCTGTCGGCGAAGTATTGAAGCCGCGCTTGGCATCCGTAGCGGCGAAATGGTCGATCCAGTATTGCTCGCGTTCGATCAGCGCGCCGTGATCGGGCACTTCCTCGAGCACGATAAATTCGAAAGCCGCCGAGCCATGCTTGACCCAGGACTGTTGCATTCGTTTTGATATGTGTTTGCCGCGATCAAGCTCGGAGCGATGGGCGCTCCAGCGGTGCCGGATGCAAACCGACGAGCCAACGTAGCGGCGGCCGCTCACCACATTGTGAATGCAATAAATTCCGGAAAGAGATAGGGGGACTTTAGCCATTGTCGCTCCTTGAAAGCGGTGAAGGTCAGATGCCGCCGTATGTTGAAGCATACGGCGGCATTGTTTTAGCAGACCTTTCGTAATTGACCAGTCAATTACGGAGTTGGTGCAATATTAGTTATTACCGCAAGACAGAATGGAGCATATACCGCCGGCACAGCCTGGCAGTAGGTGCCATAGAACTGTGTGCGGCTCGTCTTGGCCCACTTCTCGACGTAGTAATCCTGCCGCACGAGCAGTTCCGCCACGGTCGGCGTCTCGTTCGACATGTAGGTGGCGGGCAGGATTTCGGCGTAACCGAAGATCGTCCCGGCAACCATATTTGGGTGGATCAAGATCGGGATGAACTTGCCACCATCGGCGGTGTAGGGGTTGAAGTACCAACCAACCACGGCGCCAGCGGTGTAGCGAACGTCAACCGGACCGTCGTTGCCGCCAGTGGTATTCAGGCGGACGAGCGGAGCCGACCCGCCAGCGAGCACCAGTTTGGTGATCGAAGCGAGTTCCTGACTGGCGACATAGAGCCGCGTGATCGACACGCGGTTGTTGTCCCACATACCCTTGAGCATGTTGCGGATCTCGGTGACTTCGCCGGAACCCGTTGCCGTCAGCTGAGTGCCCGCGCCAGCGGTGCCGGTGGCGAGAGCGTTGATGTAGGCCGAACCGCTGTTGTTGTAAGCCTGAGTGATCAGGCCGTCATAGGCGGTTGCGTTCCTCGACCAGTCACCAGTGATCGCGGTGGCAACCTGTCCGGTGCCGGTCAGCGCCACGGCGAAGGTAGCCGAGTTGATCGTGGTGATCTTCTCCAGCCGTTCCGCGCCCCCCAAACCGACGTACCATGCGTAGCCCATCGCGCCGTTGACGATCGGCACAGTCGCGCTGAGCGTCTGGCCCAGCGTGACCGCCTGAGCGGCGGCAGCCGACTTGTTCGAAGAACCGCCGTTGAGCGTGTAAGTGCCCTGGCCGTCGTTCGAAGTCACAGCCACCGGGGTGAGCACGCCGGTTGCCAGCGAGGCGTGCATGTAGCCCATCGCAGTCAGAGCGACCACGATCACCGAGTAGGTGGTAGGCGCACCCGGCAGGGTGGCACCCGCACCAGCGGCGGACAAAGTCGGCGCGGTGGGCGTACCCAGCGAGAGCGAGGCGTTGCCTTGCAGCAAGCCGCACTCTTCGATCTGCATCAGCTTGTAGAGCGAACGCATCTGGATCAGGGCTTCTTCGTCCTCGAACCCGACGGCACCGAACTTGGCTTCGTCAGTGATCGAATCCTCGACGCCCATCGAGGCATAAGTCGCCGATGAGTTGACCGCCGAGTAGGTGATCGAAGCCGAGCGGCGACCTTCGGGAACCCACGCCATGAAGTTCGGCGAGTTGGTCAGACCGTTGATGGTCTTCCAGTTGGCAGCGTTGCCCGGCGCAGCAAGTTGGGTGCGCTTGAGGCTGTTGCGGACCGGCGTGATGGTCGGCGAGAACAGGAGCGAAGGCGCGCGCAGATTGTAGGGCAGGAGGCCCGTTGCAATCGTCACGGTCTTGTTCATCTCGAGCGACTTGGCGAGATCTTCGTCGGGCTGCGCAATCGCGGCCTTGGCGAGATCGAGAATGACCTGAGCCTGTTCGGGCGAAGTCACGCGAAGACGATTGTTGAGGGAGACGTCGGTGAAGTCACCGCCGTTTGCCAGCTTCGCAAGTTCGAAGGCAGCGGACGAAATAGGTGCACCCATGATGGGATCCTCTTCATAAAAAAAGCCGCCCCGAGGACCGGGACGGCGAACACTGATTTTCACGATTGGTGCCGGTGCCTTGGGCCGGCAGCGAAGGCGTCCGGCTAGGCCGGGATGGTTGCGCCCTTAACGGCGGGCGTTGAGAGCGACCTGCTCAAGCGCGCGCTGGCGTTCGGCAGGGGGGAGGGCGTTGGCTTCCTCGATTGACCCGGCAGCGGGAGCGTCCGCAGCCTTCTCGAGCGAACCGTTGTCAGCTGCCTTCTCGACCGCCAGCTGTACCTTCGTCGGCGCGGGCTGGCCGCCCAGCGTTTCGATCTGCTCGGCCATTTTGGTCATCGCATCGCGGTCGGCATCGCGCTCGGCGCGCATGGTTTCGACCGCCTCGTTGAGTGCTTCGAAACGGGGCAGAGCGCCCTCGATGGTCTTGGTCAGGCGGTCGTTCTCAGCCTCAAGCGTAGCGGCCTTCTCGACCACTTCGCCCGCGCAGCCAGCGCCCAGCTCGCACGCCTTGTCGTGGATCGTCTGGATGCGGGTGGCGTCGGCCTTGGCGTTGCGCGCCCCGGCCTTCTCCATCAGCGGGGCATTGGCCTTGACCAGGTCGGTAATCGCGGCGGCGAGTTCCATCCCGTCGCCTTCAATCACCAGTGCCACGCCGTCTCCGGCGTCGGTGGCAAGGCGGGCCAGCATCTCGGAGACTTCCTCTTCGACCATCGCGATCAGAAACGCCTTGAGGCTGTTGACGATGTTGACCGCCATCTGCGGCAGAGCCGAACCGTCGGCTTCCCAGCTGGCTTCATCGACCACGTCGCGAGCAATCCACGCAAACGACTGAAGCGAGCAGACCGCATCGCTGAGCGAGTACATGCCTTTGGCGAGAATCGGCTCTGCAATGGCGCGAATGGCCGCCACCGCTTCGATGCTCTTGACAAGATCGGACCCGATCAGCGCGATCGCTTCGGGCGAGGGCGGGGTGATCGCAAGCGCGGTGTCGCACTTGACCAGCGTGCCGGTCATGGCAGCGGCATAAGCCAGCATCACCGAGACGGGTGCATCGCTCGAGATCAGCGCGGCGTCGGCCTTGGCGAACGAGGCTTCGAGCGCGGCGACCGGGTCGACGACGTCGACAGCGGTTTGCGGGTCCGCTTCGACGTCACCCTGTTCGCCCGCCATTTTGGCAAGGGCGTCAGCTGCATTCTCGGCGATCAGGTCGGCGCGGGCCTGAACGACATGATCCTTGAAGGTGGTGCCGCCAGCCGCCTTCGCCATATCTTCGGCGCGCGCCTTGGTGGCGTCGTTGCCCGGCTCATAAGCCTTGCCGAGCACGAATTCGGCTTCCTCTTCGGTGCCGTCCGCCTTGACCAGCGTGAAGGTCGAAGCCGGATTGCAGGGAATGTCCACTATCGACAGTTCGCCGACCTTGGGGGTGTAGCGGTAGTGGTCGCCGTCTTTCCAGCGCTTGGCGTAGGAGCCGCCGGGCGAGAAGCCGGTGTAAACCCGTTCCTCGACCTTGAGCCATTCGGCATCGTCGACGATCTTGGCGCAGAAGTCGACCCGCTTGGCTTCGTCGTTGAAGCTGATCTCGGTCAGTTTGCCCGCGGCTTTTTTCATATCGTGCTGGCCGCGAATGTTGCCGAGGTTCTTGCCCTCACTCGCATCCGACATGAGCTTCGACCACTCCTGAAAAGCGGGCTTGGCGGTCGCATAGTCGCAGACCTCACCGGCGCGGTCGGGAGTTTCGTCGAACGACCCGTAAACGAGGCGCTGAGCGGCATCCACCTTGGTCAGTGGAATGAACATCGGGAATTTCATCGTAGCATTCTCCTGAAAATCAAACGTGGCCTTCAAGGCCAGTTGCGGTGGTTCCGGTGTGCTGGGGCATGGATTATTCGACGCTGTCGGCGCTGGCGGTGGCAGGCATTTCTTCATTCAAGACGGCAATTACCGTGCACTCACAACTGGGGTGAAGTGGCGGATCGCCGCCCTCAAATTCTTCATCTAGCCCGACCACTTCGCCGTCGAGCGCCTCGCAAATTGGGCAGGGATTAGAGTCCGTGAGCCATTCTTTGCCTGCGACTACGCCCGATTCCTTCCAGCCCGCGATCATGCCCTGCACATCGGCCATTGCGGTCTCGGTGCGGGCGATCATCTCGGCGCGGCTCTCGGAGAACGCGATCGAATCCAGAATTTCGCCGCGCAGATCTGCGTTCGACGTTCCCTCGCTCAGCGAATTGGTGATCAGCGTGCGCAGCATGTCGCGCGTGGTCTCGCTGATCGCCAAGTCGGCGTCCGGATTGGCAACCAGTTCGCCGTTGATCCTTTTCATCCCGACCAGCTCGGCCGCGCGGGCATCGGCCCAAGCCACGGCGCGCGCGGCGATGCGGGTCAAGGTGTCAGCATCGAACAGCCCGAGTTCGGAGGCAGCCTTGGTGCCCGCCGTGACCGCGATCCCAGCGAGGATGGGCCGGATCAGCTCGGGCAGGTCGGACCAGGTGAAGTCCAGTCCATCGAGCGCGTCGTTGATATCGGGGGTGGGGTCGTAAGGCTTGTCAGCCTTGGTGAGCGTGTCTGCGAGCGCGGTTGCTGCCTCATTGGCCTTTGCTGCCAGATAGGCCGCCAGCACCGCCTTGAGGCGGGCCTGAGCGGCAATGTCAGCCTTGGCGAGCGGAGCCTTTGGCGCGACTGACGGCTCGGCTTGGCCGGCGGGCACAGTCCCCTCTGCGCCCGCCGGTTGCGCCAACCCAGCACCCGGGACCGGGAGGACTGGGTCAGGACGAGGCTTGACCGCATCCTCGAGCAGGACCGGGCCGCCGGTGAGGTAGATCATCGGCTTGTCGCCGTCTGCCACCGGCGGTTCGCCGTTGCGGTTGCGCACTTCGTTGAGCGAGAGCGAGCCGTTCTTGAGGCGGCGGTCCTCGATCTCGGACTTGGTGTTGGGGTCGAACTCGCGGTCCTCAATGAACGAGAATTCAAGGTCAGGGCGGTCAAACCACTTGGCGAGGATCAGCCCCATCAGCCGCTCGATGTACTGCATCAGCGGGGCAATCCCGCCTTCCTCGGCGGCGTCGTGCTCGGTGCCCGCGCTGCCTTTGCCAAGCCCCGCCTGTTTCATGAACGGCGTCGGCGCGACGCCAAAGGGGAAGCACAGCAAGCGGATCAGGAACTCGTCATAGGCGTCGGTCAGGACGTCGGCCTTGGTCGCGTGCCATTCGGTCCCCATCGGCAGGAACGGGCTCGAGCGCCGCTGTGCCGGGTCAACGCCCTGCATCATCGCGTTCCACTGGTTCTGGAGGTCTTTGACCTGATCGGGGGTCCAGCTCTCGGGCGCGGTGAAATAGCCGTCGCCAAGGTTGCCGAAGTTGAAATAACCGTTCTGGCTCTTGAGCCGCGAGATCGCAGCGTCGATCAGGTCGGCGGCCTGTTCGACCCGGCTGTTGCCACACCATGCTGGCTTGCCGTTACGGCGCACGTAAACGATGCCGTTGCCCACTTCGACGCAGTGGATTGGTCCTTCGTAGTGCGTCAGGTCAGCATTGACCGACATTGCTTTTGAGTAACGGAACCGGACAAGATAAGCTTCACGACAATCGCTGTAATATCGGCCACCGAAGAAGGCTTGGCGCGACGCCTTTCGCACCGTCACCGAAGCCGATGCGCCAACCTTTTGAGCGAGTTCGGTCAAATGATCGGCTAGCTTGCGGCTCACGGTAGTGGCGCTTGCGATCTTGGCGGGATGATCGCCGCGACCTGAAACGTTCGGCGCGTCTGCAAAATACCCATCGCCAGCCAGATAGAAGTCTAGGAAAATCTGGATTTGCCGGGGTTGTGCATTGCGGATGCAGTCGGGCACAAACTTGTCATGAGCCAGGCCGAACTGCTCGAAATAGTCGTTCAACGCTCGGCGCGACAGGATGAAAGCCCGGCCGTTGTAGGAGCCGCCGATGCGGTCAAACAGCGGCTTGTAAAGTGCGTAGCCTTTCGAGAATGGGCGCTGAGCAACTTCGATGCCACCTTGGTGCCGCTTGTTCCCTTCGGCAATATATGCACCCATGAGCGCACAGAAATCGTCGCCGGACATGGACACCGGCGGTGGTGGAGCACAGCGGCGCGAATAGGTTTGTGTGCGGCCGTTCGATACGCGCACCACGTCGATCAATGCGTCATTCTCGGCCGCTGCAAACACTTGTTCGCCGACTTCTTCTCCTTCCCAGAACGACGTGACCGGAATCTTGATCTCGTGGTGGTTGTGCTCGGCCAGTTGCGCGGCCGTGATAATGACCTCTGACTTGCCAGCCCGGCTGCCCAATTTGCTCGGAAGCGTGGTCACAAGCATCCGGTGCTCGGGCGTGACCATCAGGTCCATCGATCTCGAACGGAACTGATACATCGGCCCGTTCCAGTCGTGCTGGATGATGCGGGACGGTACTTGCCATTCGAACTCGCCGTCCTTCGACCGGGTCGCGACCTCTTCGCTGGGATGCAGATCACCGAACTTCGTCCAACCGCGCGAGCGCGTCATGATCTCGGTCTCTGAGTCGTAGCAGTAGCCGTAGCTCTTGTCGGCGCGGTAAACCTGCGGGAAATAGATCAGCTCGTCGGCGGTGTAGTCAATCGCGGGCAGACCCTTGATGATCTGCTGATAGGCGGGCTGCGGCGAGAGTGGGCGGCGGCCACCCAAGTCGAGCACCGGCTTGATCATCGCGCCATCGAGCACCTGGAGCGCGTAGGGCGCACCGCTGCGCGTCGGAGCCGCGTAAACGGTCACGGCGTCGATGGTCATCAACTGGTCAAGGACCGCACTGATCCACTGGCACCAGTCGTGCTCCTTGTCAGGATAGCGCAGGAATTCGATGATCGCCTTGGTCCCGGCGTCCGGTTCGCCAGTGTTGTGCGCTTCATGGCGAACCTTGACCTGCCAATCGACCGCCGTGACCTTGTCCTTCTGGCGCTGGATCAGCATCGCGACGACGGGATGCTTGGCGAGCAGCTTGAGGCGTTCAAAGCCGAGCGGTTCGCCAGCGCGCGGGCGGAAGTTGATGTTCGCGGCGGTGCCGTAATCGAACGCCCGTCCGCGCACGCTATCGGGCGCTTGCGGCGGCAAAGCCTGACCCGGCCCGAACCAGTCGGCGGGAGCGTTGCCGGAGACAGCATAGCGGAGCGCGGCGGTGACGCGGGCGATAAGGCCCTGACCTTCGATAGTTCCGGCCATTTAGGCGGCCCGCTCGGCAGTGATCATTGGTCTTGCTCCTGCCGTTCGGTGTTGACTTCGGACATGGTTTGCAGCCAGCGCGCCGCGCCGCTGTTGGACGCGAGGACGTTGAAGCCACTGGCCGCCGCGTCCGCCTGGTCGTCGTGCTTGCCGAATGGAAAAACTTCGATTTCGTCGAGGAAGGCGTTGATCCAGCTGCCCGCGAGCAGCTTGACGTTGCCTGCCTCGCACTGCGCCGCGAATGGCGAGGCGCGGGTTTCCTTCGATCCAGTTTCAGACGCTCGGTGGACCGTGAAGCCTGCGAGCATCCGAGTGAGTGCGTCAGCCTGAGCCTTGCCCGATTGACCGGGATCCTGCTTGATCGAAACCGAACAGAGCTTGCCGTCTTGCTGCGCCGTGGTCAGCATCATGTTTTCGACTTCGAGCGGCGAGCCGCGGAAGCGGATCACGTCGACGATCCAGTAAAATCCCGCTGCATTGCGAGCAATCTTGACCCCGACAGTCCAGTCAGGATCGGTGCCAGGCAAGGCGATGGTGCCCGCCAAATCCCAGTCGCGAACGTAGGTCAGGCCAGCCGGAACCGCATCGACCACCGGGAACCAGGCCCGCTTGAACATGCCGCCCTCGCGCGGGGCTGGCCGCTGTTGCAGCTGTCCGGCCGCTCCGTAGGAGCCAAGCGATTGCTCGAGCCGTGCGACTTCGACTTCGCCCATCCGTTTGGGCCAGAGCAACGCCCCGTCCTCTTTGCGCGGGTCGCGCGCCCAAACGGCGGGATGATCATGCTCGTAGCGAGCAGGCAAGCACAGGTGCGTCCATTCGTCGCCGCGTCCAAGCACGTGGCCCACAAGGTCGTCCTCGTGGAGCCGCTGCATGATGATCACGTAAGCCCCGGTCTTGGGGTTGTTGAGACGGGTTGACATGGTGTTATCGAACCAGTCGTTTGCCGCCATTCGCACAGTCGGGCTGAGCGCGTCCTTGGCGCTGATGGGATCGTCGATGATGATCAGGTCGCCGCCGTCGCCGGTTGCGGTGCCGTCTACCGATGAGGCGATGCTGTGACCGCCCTGATCGTTCTCGAAGCGGATCTTCGTGTTCTGGTCGCCGCGCAGCTTGAACCGATCGCCCCAGTTGGCTTGATACCAAGGGCTCTCGATAAGCCGTCGGCGCTTGACGTTGTCGCGGATCGACAGGCTTTGCGCGTAGCTCGTTGCCAGAAAGCCAACCCCGGGGCCCGTCAGGGGCGAGCGTTTCTTCTGCGCCCACAGCCATGCCGGGAAGGCCACCGAAGCCTCGAGCGACTTCATGTGGCGCGGCGGTATGTTGATGATCAGGCGCGTGACGTCGCCGTTTGCTACGGCTTCGAGGTGCTCGCCGACTGCGTCGATATGCCAGTTGCCGATATAGTCGGCGGGATCGATGTAGGGCCAGCCGATCCGAATGAAGTCGGCAAGCGAGCGTTCCGCCAATCTTGCCTTGAGGTGATCACGTTCCGCCAGCTGCGTCGTCATGATCGACCCCCGGCGCTGGCAGGGCGGCCTTGTCCATGATCGCTTCGAGTTGGCGCAGTTCGGTGACCGAGAGCTTGTCGTAATCCATCGCCGGAGCGGCCGCGATCGTAATGGGTGCGCCCTTGGCGCCGGTCATTTCGACGCTGCGACCATAGCCCCGGTCGCGCGCCTTGCTCTCGAGGTAGAACTTGATGCTCGGAAACTCGCCTTCGCGAATGTTGCCGAGCAGTTTGCTTTCGGCAAGATCGGCCAATTCCTCGACGATTTGATCTTCGACCACTTCGATTTCAGGGTGCGCCTGAATGAACTTCGTCACCGTCGAGCGATCGACCAGCAGCTTTTCGGCCGCAGCAGCGCGAATGCCAGCCGACGCTCGCAGCGCCTCGATCACCCGCGCCACGGTCAGCGTGCCGTTCGGCCGGCGGTGGACGCGCTGGACGTCTCGCTTTTTCGGCTTAGGTTTCGGCGTCGGCATCGCCAGCCTCTTCGTCGTCCAGTTGTTCGATCCGCTCCATTGCCAGGTCGGCCATGAGCCGCAGCGCCATCCCGGCGTTGAAGGTGTTGGTGGCAGACTTCACTTTGATCAGCGCGTCGAAGACGGCATCGAAGTCAGCATAGCGCGCGGCCATGTGGACCTTGGAGGCGGCGACCTTGCCAATCTTTTTGAGTGCCGCCTGAAATGCGTCGGCGTCGTCAGGCAGGAAGTCGATTTGCAGCTGTTGGTAGGCGATCAGACCCAGCGACAGGCCCGAGACGTCGACCTTGCCGATCTCGCCAAGAACGTCGTCGTTGAGGCCAGAATACTTGCGGAAGTCGAGGTCGAGCGTTTCGTAGAGCCCGGCCAGCACAGATTTGTCGTCCTGCCCGCTGATTGCGTTGTGCGACAGCTGCAAGGCGGTGATCCGCTGTTCGTCCAGTTCGCCCTTGACCACGATCACTTCGATCTCAGCGAAGCCCGCACCGATTGCCGCGAGCGTGCGGTGGTGTCCTGAGACAAGCTCGAGCGTGCCGTCTGCCAGCGTGTGCACGAGCGGGAGGCTGGTCAGCTTGCCGTCGGCCTTGACGTTGGCGGTCAACCGATCGAGCTGGTCCGCAGTCATGTAGCGGGCATTGGTCTCGCGCGGCTTGAGGGTCTTGGGGTCGACCGTGCGGATCTCGGTCGCGAGCTTGTCCTTAGCTGCCATTGATTTTTGATCCATGCTCGCGCCACCACCAGCGATAGGCAGTGTCGAGCTTTTCACGAGTGACGGCCTTGCCGTAGTTCAGCATGAACCCGTCGGGGTTTTCGACCCGTTTGAGCAGGTCAAAGACGCCCCGGTATTTCATGCTCGCCGGATGCTTCGAGAACGCGGTCGTGACCACGAAGTTGAAGCGTCGGAGGAAGCGAGCTTCGAGCCAGCTGATCACCGGCCCGCTCAGGGTGAGCCGCGCGATCAGTTTGGAGATTCGACCGTCCCGGCTCGTGGACAGGTCGGAGAGCAGATAGACTTCGTCAGGCGCGTAGACCTGAAACCGCGACAGCGCGAAGATGATCAGCCCGGCGAGCATCCCGTCCACGTAGACCAGGAGGTTCGCCGTGCCGGGCGTGTGCTTGATGTTCTTCGCGAGGAAGAGGTCTTTGACGTAGTTCGCCTGTCCGGTCGTCGCCGGGACCAGCGCCACCCGGGAGCGGTTGGTCAGCTTGGTGACGTCGAGCGGGGTGTACGTGAACGGGGTGGCCTTCGGAGCGACCCGGCGCAGTGCACCCCGCACCGCCGCCATGGCGTAGCCGAATACTGGCTTTTGCCGTCCGCTTTGAAACTCGGTGACGGGTTCGCGGCCTTCAAGCAGCTGGTCAGTGAATACCAGCCACGGCGATCCGGTCGCGTCCAGTTGTCCGACGAAATCGGACAGTCCGGCAGGATCGAACAGTTCGTAGGTCGGAGCGGCCCATTCGGTGTTTGCAGCGAGAAAGCGATACTGGCGCTCATAGCCGCCGCGATAGGTCGGCGGGAACGACACGACCCCTTGGCCCTCTCTCGCCGCCTCGAGCGCGAGCGTGGTAAAGTCGCCAGCCTTGAAGTCCACAAGGTTCAGCTCGTCGAGACCCTTGACGATCTTGTCACGGCCCGCCTTGGCGAGTGATACCAGCCGCGCTTTGATTTGGTCGAGGTGGCGGGTCTTATAGAGGTTCGGCTTGCCGCCAGTGTAGAGTGCAGCCGACAGGGCGAGCATCAACAGCGCGACGCGGCCCGCACCGTCGGCGGCTTCGCGTTCAGCCTCGAGCCAGTCGAGTTCGCCCTTGAAGGTGAATTCAACCGGCGTGCCAGCCGCAAGACCGCCCAGCGCGCAGCTAAGCAGGGAGACGTCGTTGCCGGTAATTTCGAGATCGGGCCACTTCTTTGAGAGGAAGCGCTCAATCTTGAAACTGCCAGAGCAAGCGACAAATAATCGTTGCCAAGAGCCGAAGTCGACCGCGCGTGTTGCTTGATCGAGAACGGGACTGGGGATCGTCCCGACGAACATATTTTTGCCTCGCTTGCCTTTTTAGTGTCAATGGCGAAGAAATCGTTTAAGTTAATAGCTCCTACCACTCGGAGAACAATCATGCAGACAGCAGCTCACTCAACCTATTTCGGCTCAGGCCGAATTGTGATCAGTCGAGGCTCGCCTCGCGGCGCTCTCGCTGGCTACAAAATGTTCAAGGCACTCGCCCCGTTGCGCGAGTGGATGCACTCGCCTCGTGAGGTCTATGTCCCCTTGTTCAATCGCCATGTGCTCGGCGTGCTGGATCCGCAGCAGACTTGGGACAAGCTGCACGAACTGGCAGCTGGCGCCGAACCGGTGCTCCAGTGCTTCGAGCGGCCGCCGTTCACCGCGACCAACTGGTGCCATCGCCGCCTTGTGGCGGATTGGTTTGCCGACAAGCTCGGTCACACCGTCCTCGAACGCGAGCCAGAGAAACGGCCAGAACGCCAGGCCATGCTGGTCTAAGGTTGGAGCGGGTTGCTGGAATCGAACCAGCAGGGCCGAGGGGGTGCCTCAGCTCTAACCGTTGCCCGCGAAACTCAGGAAGAAGGGCGCTTTTCCGTTGGAATTGCGCCCTTTTTTGTTGCTTAATAGGGCCATTGTGCCTAAGTTAAGTCTCCTACCACGGAGACAGAAACATGCAGCGAATCCCCCTGCGCCAGATCACACCGAACGCCAACCAGCCACGTAAGCTATTCGACGTCGACGCGCTCACTGAGCTGGCAAACTCGATTGCCGAGAACGGCTTGCTCCAACCGATCAGCGTTATCAAAACAGGCCGCGCCGCCTACATGATCGTCGCTGGCGAGCGGCGCTGGCGAGCCCACATGATGCTGGCCGAACAGGGCCTGGCAACGGACATTCCAGCAATCGTCTGCTCATTCGATGCTGCCGCCGTCGATATTAACGCGATCATCGAAAACGACTGTCGCCGCGACGTCTCGCCGCTCGAGCAAGCGCGCAGCTACCAGCGCATGATCGACGAGCATGGCTTCACGATCGAGACGCTGGCCAAGAAACTCGGCAAGGCGACCCACCGGATCGAAGAACGGACCCGGCTGCTCTCACTGAATGAGGACTGCCAGAAGCTACTCGCTGGCGATCAGATCACCGCTTTGCAAGCGTGGTATCTTTCGACCTTGTCGCAGTCGGGCCAAGGTCGGTTGCTCAAGGTCATCAATGCCGGGCTATGTCCGACCACGGCGGCACTCAAAGCTGCCACTGCTCAGATTGCCGAAGCCGAGAGCCAGGTCGAACTGTTCGCGCCGCCACCGCCCCCCAGCCGTGAGGATCAGCGGACCGCTAAGAATTTCGAAACGAAGGTGGACCAGCTGGCCGCTATGCTGCGGGCCGGGATCGACGACAACACGATCACCGCAGTTCGCAAGGTTGCCCCCGAGAAGGCGGCGCAAATGGCCGACTTGTTCGCTGCGATGCAGGTGGATTTGCGGCGGATTGAAGCGGCGTTTCGGGCGGAGGCTGTGGCTGCAATGGCTGCCTGACACACTGCGGGAAACGCTACTGAAATGACACCAAGCCTGTTGCAGCGCAAGAGGGTTTTGCGCGGGGCCCGGTAAAACTACTCCGGCCTTGTCTGTTTCCCGGTCGCAAATAATCGCGCTAAGTGTATGAAATAGAGCATTATTTAGTTGCATAACCGGCACAATCGTCCTAGTTTAAATCATCAGAAAGACCCCTACCACGGAGAGCATCATGACAGTCCAATTCGAAGCCGGAAAAACCTACTTCGGCCGTAGCGCCTGCGATTATGACGGCATTTTCCAGATCACCGTCGCCAAGCGCACCGCAAAAACGGTGACGACTTCGGCAGGCAAGTCGCACCGAGTCTCGGAATACTGCGGCGTCGAGCAAGTCCGCCTCGGCTCCTACAGCATGGCCCCGATTGTGGCCGCTGACCGGGAGTTGGTGGCATGAGCGCGACCCTCAGCCCCAAGCAGCTCGCAACGATGCTGAACGATGCAACCGCCCAGTTTCTTGAAGCCGCAGAAAGCGAAGACTTCGCCAAGCTGGAAGATTTCGTCATGGGGCTGGCAAACCAGTTTCGGGATGTTGGCTGGATCACTCAGCTTGAAGCATCGGAAATGTATCTGGCAGAGATCGCCAGGCACTCAGGCAAGTACGATCCGTTTGATGATTTCAACTGGGTCGGCAGTCGCCACCATTACTGAAATGAGACGGCCACCGGGAGCGAACTCTCCGGTGGCCGAATGTCCCTACCACAGGACGGCTGAGCATCTGCCACACCGTCCTCGAGCCAAGCAAGAGGATTCCGATATGATGGGCCAGATCGACCTGTTCGCCATGATGGCCGACCCGCTGGACCTGACCCCGATCACCGACGAATGGGACCGGGACAGCCGGGAAGGCTGGGCCGCGTTTCGGGCGCACTGGGCCGCCAGCGAGGAAGCGCAGCCATTCGAACAGTTGCTATGGGGCAAGGACAAACGCGCGACACCGCACTTCGAGCTTAGCCTTTGGAACGATGGAGGCAACTGGCGGTATGCCATGAGCTATGCGTTCCAGCTGAGCGGGGGTGGCGGGCCGTTCAGCCGCGAGAGTTATGCCAGCCGCGAGGCCGCAATCCTGACCGCCTTCCGTGAGAAGATGGTCAGCTTGGCCCTCAATCTGTCCGGTTGCTACAACGACAGCGACGCGGTCTTGGCGCAGCACTGGGCGCTGGCGAACTGGATGATCGCGAAGTGTCCGAGCGATCGGTTCGGCGGCATCAACCTGGGCGACGAATTCAGCGCAATGGTCGATGCGGCAGCCGATACTGAGAAGCGGCGCCGAGCCGCATTGATGGCGGCAGTCCAAGCTAAATAAATTGCGCGTTTCTGCGGTTTGAGTGCATTATTCACTGTTAATTGCGGCACAAATGTCCTAAGTATAATGGACAGAAACCCTACCACGGAGACGATCAACATGAACATCGACCAAGGCGTGAGGCTGTTCCTCCAGCTGGCGCGCGAAGCCACCGCCGACGAGGATCAACAGGCTGAGGAAGCCGAGCGGGCGAACGAAGCAAGCGACCTGCTCGACGAGCTCAACCTGGACGGCGAGCCGTCATGAGCCAGCCGCCACCCCTACCACTCGGCGAGGGATCCACCGCCGCAACGTGGGGCGCGGATAACCAGCGCCAGCGCATCGCCCTGAAATCCAACTCCCCGCTGCGGGGCAAGACCGAGCAGCACGACGCATCCGACCTTTCCCTGTTCCGCGCGGCCGACGGGCCGGGCCTTTTCTGAGGAGTCCCTACCATGAAAATCCTATTCGATTATTTCGATGACCCCAACCTTGATCCTGAGCAAATCGTGGATGAGGTGCATCGTGTCGCCGATATACTGGAAGAGGGTTACACTTCTGGCGAACTCACGGCCGCACCCGGGCGCGGTTGGTGGTCAGTCGAGAAGGGAGAATGACCATGGATATTTGGCACAAAGAAACCACCCCCGGCACCACAGGCTCGCGCTGCACAATCCGCGATGGGAGCGGCCTATTTGTGGCTGAGTGCGTGGCCTCGGACGCGGCTATGGTCGCCGCCGCACCCGCGATGCTGACTGCGCTGCACAAAATGGACGGCTGGCTTTCGGGTTACGGCACAAAGGATCACCGCGAAATTCATGACGAATTGCGCGCATTCCTTGCTGAAATCGGGATGCCGTCTTTCGTCATGGGCGGCACCCCTACCACTGGAGAATGACCATGCCGAAATATCTGATTGAAGGTTCCTGCGATGGCGGCTTGTTCGCCGAGACAATCGAAGCGGTGGACGACGATGCCGCCGAAGATCAGGCCATCGACCGCTTGTGCGAAGCCTGGGGCCATACCCGCATCCGTGACAACACCAAGGACTTCGCGACCGATCTGAGCGATCTTGGCGACAGCGCCAGCGTGCGGAAATACGACGCGGACGATTATGCCCGGGACGCGGCGAGCGACATGCTGGCCCTTCTGCAATCGGTCGAGGACGACTGGGGCGAGAATTTCGACGGCGACGAACCGATGAACGGCGGCGATTGCTGCGAGTGGCTTTGCCAGTTTATCGAGAAGGCGCGCGCGGTGCGCGCTGCGGCCAGCCCGCCCTCCGCTGCAATCGACCACGATCCTGATCAGTGGCCCGGCGGCGATGTGACCGGGCATCCTGATTTCGACAAGGGAGCGGTGGCATGAGCGAGGACAACCGATTCCCCGCCACCCCGGGCCTCGCTGCGGTGGTCGCGCGCTACACCCCCGGCCCTTGGGTCGTGGAGCCACTGCAATCGACGCAAGGCGCTGACCTCGCTATCTGCGCACCGAACAACGGCTGGGTCGTCGCGGTGATCCAGCACGATCCTGATATTCAGGTCGTCGAAGAACCCGACGGCGACACCGTTGTGTTTCATCCAGCCGACCGGTTGAACGCGGCGGTGATCGCGGAAGGTCCGGCGATGGTCGAAATCCTCAAGGAACTCGCCTGGGGCACCACCACCGCGACGCGCATGAACGAGGTTATGGCTGAGAGCCGCGCAATCCTGCGGCGCTGCGAGATCACGCAATGAGCCGCCCAAACCCAGCATGGTCCCGGCGCCCACCGAACAAGCTGTGGGATGCGCACGAGGACGCGGAACTGATCACCGCCATGCGGATTGGCGCGATGATCGAGGTGCTGTCCGAGGTTCTGCCAGGCCATTGCTTCGGAGACATTCTTAAGCGTCGCGTCGAGCTTTCGAAAGAGGGGCGGCTCGTGATCGCTGAGCCGCTATGATCCTCGAGCACTACTCGGCCCAGCCGCTTGGCGAGGTACGACCAGCGGAGCAGACCACCATCCCCGACCACAAGCCGCAGGGCCTCTGGCTGAGCGTGAAGGGGCCGCGCGACTGGCCTGAATGGTGCCGCGATGAACGGTGG
>JAYSPJ010000318.1:0-2374 GCA_043722155.1 Bradyrhizobium sp. | reverse complement strand
CGAAGCTTCGTTCATCAACGGGGCAGCGTTGCCGGTCGACGGCGGCTATACCGCGCGCTAATAAACCTTCCAGGTTGCCCGGCACCCGCAGGCTGGATTTGACTTCGCAAACGACTCCAGCGCCACCTTTGAAAGAAACAGACCAATGCTCAAGGTTCACCATCTCAAGAGTTCACGCTCCACCCGCATCATCTGGCTGATGGAGGAATTGGGCCTCGACTACGAACTCGTGGTTCATGATCGGAACGCGGCGACACTTCGCGCCCCGGACGCGCTTTCGCGGCTACACCCGCTGGGCAAGGCGCCCCTTCTACAAACCGATGATTCCGTCATCGCTGAATCAGGCGCAATCATCGAATATGTTATCGAAACGTCGGGCGAGGGCCGGCTGGCCCCGCGGCCCGGCGAGGCTGAACGTGCCGAGTATCTGGAATTGCTGCACATCGCAGAAGGCTCGGCGATCTTTCCGATTGTTGTCTCGCTGCTGGGAGGAATGACCGGGGGTTTGAACGAAGGCTTTAGCGGGTTCGTCACACCCGATCTGGAAAAGACACTCGACTATGTGAGCGCAAAGCTTGGTCAGAAAGATTATTTGCTTGAAAGGGGCTTCTCTGCCGCGGACATCCAGATGGCCTATGTGATGGAAGCGGCACGCATGGGCGATTGGCTCGCGGGACGGGAATCGCTGCAACGCTATCTGGCGAGGCTTGAACAACGCCCTGCTTTCCGAAGGGCCATCGAGAAAGGCGGCCCCATGGCGCTGTCGGCCGATCAGGTCGCTGGAGACAGCATCGCGAGCAATGCGCCTGGCAAGTCGTAGTCACCGGCGCGAAGATCTGCGGGAGCCAGCCCGAAAGATGACGGCCGGCGATTGCCAATCCTGTTCGCAGCCTGCGGCGCATCCGGGACAGATCATCTGCCCCGGATGTGATCGCCTGCATGTGCTTGGCTCAATTCGCCGCCCAACCGCCATCTACTGATACTTCTGCGCCAGTCATGTACGATGCTGCGGGGGACGCGAGAAAAGCAACGACTTCGGCAACCTCCATGGTCTCTCCCGGACGGTCGAAGATCGTCGCACCCATGAGCATTTTGAACATCTCCGGGGAATCAAGATATTCCCGGCTGAGCGCTGTGAGGATGAGGCCCGGATGAACCGAATTCACCCGGATTTTATACGGGCCGTATTCAACCGCGAGCGCCTTGGTGAACAGGCGTATGGCACCCTTGGTTGCACCATAGAGGGCAGTATTCGGAACGCCCGAGCGCAGTCCAGCAAGCGAGGATATATTCACGATCGATCCGCCGCCAGCCGCCTTCATTCCCGATAGCACGGATTTGCAGCCAAGAAATACGCCCTTCATGTTGACCGCGAACAGCAGGTCGAACTCGGCAACCGTGGCCTCGGCAACTGGCGTGATCTTCGCAATGCCGGCGTTATTCACCAAGATATCGATGCGGCCGTGCCGATCCTGGACATCGCGGACCAAAGAAAGCCAGTTTTCCTCGCTCGCGACGTCGAGTGAAACGAACGTCGCGCCGTGGCCAACACCGCGAATTTCTTCAGCCAGGCGTTCGCCCGAGGCGACATCGATGTCGCCGATTATGACATGAGCTCCGCGCTCGGCAAGCAGGCGGCAATGGGCTTCGCCCATGCCATTCGCTCCGCCGGTGACGATGGCCACCTTCTTGGTGAGATCATATGCGGCCATCCGATGTTCCTTCGCAGGTGTGAATTGGTTCTCACCTTGGGCTTGGGAAGCGTGATCATGCTCGATCACAAACTCATCCCCCTGTCTGCTAAAATCTTCATCTGGCACCGGCGGCTATTTCGCCGATCCCGGCTATATCTCACCGCCGAGCGGGTGCGGGAGCATTTCAGCGATGTGGTTCTGGGAAAGGTCGTTCGCTATGACCTGCCCAATCTCGGCGCCTTGAACTTTGTTCTCCACGATGCTCTCGGCGGCGGCGTGACCCGAACCTTCTCGCTCGACCCGCACGGAAAATCGCTCAGTTCGTCGCTGCTTGACATCGATCACTCGCATGACGAAGAAATGGGGAGCAGACTGCCAGCCCCAGAATCTGCCCAAGGGCCAGCGCGAAATTGCGTGTGCCGCGCGTGGTGAAAATCACGTCATCCGGCGCAAGGAAGTTCGAACTGCGTTTGGATGGAAGTGCAATCTGCTGCGCGGCTGCCCGATCCACGCTCCTACTCCACTCAGGCACGATCCTCGCCACCGTGCGGTGGTCTTATCGGATCATGCTCAAAGACATCTGGTGCGGGCGGTGGGAATCGAACCCACACGGGCAAAAGCCCAACGAATTTTCATACCCGCTACGGCTTTCGCCGCCGCCCATTTGGGCGTTTGTGGTC
>JAYSPJ010000317.1:0-2158 GCA_043722155.1 Bradyrhizobium sp. | reverse complement strand
CCCAGCCCTCTCCTCGCAAGCGGGGCGAGGGAGAAGAGCCATTCACAGCCACCGCTTCCGCCGTTTGAAGCTTTTCAGGTTCTTGAAACTCTTGCGCTGGTCCCCGGCGCCGCCGAGGTAGAATTCCTTGACGTCCTCGTTGTCGCGCAGCTCATCCGCTGAGCCGTCGAGCACCACCTTGCCCTGTTCCATGATATAGCCGCGGCTCGCTACCGAGAGTGCGGCGCGCGCGTTCTGCTCCACCAGCAGGATGGTAACGCCGAGATCGCGATTGATCTTGCTGATGATCCCGAACACTTCCTTGACCAGCAGCGGCGACAATCCCATCGACGGCTCGTCCATCAGGATCATCTTCGGGCGCGCCATCAGCGCGCGGCCGATCGCCAGCATCTGCTGCTCGCCGCCGGAGAGATAGCCGGCGAGGCCGGTGCGCTCCTTCAGGCGGGGAAAATAATCGAACACCCGATCGATGTCGGCGCCGATCTCGTTGTCGGTGCGGGTGAAGGCGCCGAGTTTCAGATTTTCCACCGACGTCATGTCGGCGATGATGCGGCGGCCCTCCATCACCTGGAAGATGCCGCGGCGGACGATCTTGTCGGGGTCGATGCCGTTGATGCGTTCGCCGTTGAAAATGATCTCGCCGCGGGTGACTTCGCCGTCTTCGGTCTTGAGCAATCCGGAGATCGCTTTCAGCGTGGTCGACTTGCCGGCGCCGTTGGCGCCGAGCAGCGCCACGATCGCGCCCTGCGGCACCTCGAGGCTCAGGCCACGCAGCACCAGAATGACGTCGTCATAGACCACCTCGATGTTGCGCACGCTGAGCAGCGGGACAACGGCTGGCGCCGCCGCTGGCGGCGGGTGATCGACTTCAGTCGTTTCGGTCATGCTTTGATCCTGACGTCGTCAACAGAACGCGCGCTTCGTGCCACCTACTGCCGTCATCACCCGCGAAAGCGGGCGATCCAGTATTCGAGAGACGCCTGCGCATTACCGAGGCGCCGCGGCGTGCTGGGTCCCCCGCTTTCGCGGGGGACGACAGTTGCATGTGTTCGGGGCCGCCTCTCGGCAACCGCTACCTTACCAGCCGAGCCATTCGGCCTTGCGCGGCAGGTCGATGGTCTTCACCTTCTCGAGCTTGATGCCGCCGTTCTTGACGAGGTCGTTGAGCGGCGCATCGGTCGCTCCCGTGATCTTCATGCGATACAGATCGACCTTGAGCGTGCCGCGGTGGTCCTTGTCGGTCCAGGTTGACGCATTGCAGACGCCGTCCATGCCGGCCGGCACCCAATCCTTCTTCTGGTAGAAGCCTTTCTTGACGTTCTCGCCGGTGGCGCCGCCGTTCTTGGCGGCCCATTCGACGGCTTCCTTCATGTAGAGCGCGGTGCAGACGCCGGCGATGTAGTGCACCGGACGATAGGCCGTCCCGGCCGCGTCGGACATCTTGGAGATGTCCATCACGGTCTTCATGCCGGGTGCGTTGCCGCCCCAGGCCACCGCCGTGCGCAGCGGAAACACCACGCCGTCGGCGGCAGCGCCGGCAGCCTTGGCGGCATTCTCGTCCATGCCCCAGACGTTGCCGAGGAACTGGACGTCGACACCTGCGGCCTTGCAGGCATTCAGGACCGAGATGTTCGACCCCGCGGTGTTGCCGAGATAGGCGTAGTTGGCGCCGGAGCTCTTCAAGGTCAGGCACTGCGCGCTGTAGTCGCCGGGCGTCAACGCGAACACGATCGGCGGCAGCAGATCGAAGCCGAGTTCGGTCGCCATCGCTTCACCCGCCGCCTTGGGCGCGTTGGGATAGGGATGGTTGGCGCCCATGTGGACGTATTTCGGCTTGCCGGGCTTGCCCTTCGCCTTCCAGTCCTCGGTGGCCCAGGTCAGCATGCCGCGAACGGCGTCCGAATAGCTCGGGCCGTAGAAGAAATTGTAGGGAGCGGGTTTTGCTTTACCGCCGGCGCCGGTCGGATCGGAGAGGGCCGCGGCATAGGACGCCGAGATGTCGGGGATCTTGTCCTCGGCGAGGAAGCCGGTGAGGGCTTCGGTGTCGGCGGTGCCCCATCCGAGAATGGCGGCGACCTTTTCGGTGCCCGACCATTTCTTGTATTGGGCAATCGCACGCGGCACCTGATAGCCATAGTCGACGGTATCGACATTGACC
>JAYSPJ010000316.1:0-15861 GCA_043722155.1 Bradyrhizobium sp. | reverse complement strand
GCTCCTCGGTGACCCGCTGCTGGGCCAGCGCGTAGTATTTGGAGCGATCGGCCGCGGTCAGCGCGGCGCGGCCCATCTTCAGGTACTCGTCGGTCTTGGCATCGTTCCAGTTCATGCGGTTCGGCGCCGGCATGTTCCTGGAATCGAAGTAGAAGTTCAGGAGGTCACCCGACGATATATAGGGAAACGTCACGGTCCATAGCTCGTAATCCTGCTTGGCCATTTCGGCGGGTGCGATCGTGGAGTCGAAGCCGACGATCTTCCAGTCGATGCCGATTTTGCGCATGTAGCCCTGGATCGCTTCGGAGACGCGCGGGAAATAGGCGACCTGCGTGTACAGCACCCGGGGCGCGAGCTTGACGCCGTCCTTCTCGCGGATGCCGTCGGCGCCGACCTTCCAGCCGGCCTCGTCCAGCAGCTTCTTCGCCCGCTCGGCATCCTCCTTGATGAGGGCTTTGGTCGACTCGGCGAAGTCGAGCGCCTTGGGGTCGATGAAGGTATAGGCCGGCTCGGCATTTCCCAGCATGATGCCCTTGACGATGTCGGCGCGGTTGATGGCGATGTTCATCGCCTCGCGCACGCGCTTGTCGGCAACCATGGGCCGCGTGGTCTTGTAGCCGTAATACATCAGCTGGAAGTTGGGCTGTGCCTCCTGGACGTTGAGGTTGGGCGCGGCCTTGACCTGCTGGATGAACTGCAGCGGGATCTGGTGCGTGACGTCGAATTGCCCGCCCAGCATGGCGGCGACGCGGCTGGAATCCTCGGGCACGATCTTGATGCTGAGCTTTTCGAATTTCACCGGCCCCTTGTTTTGATACATCGACGGCCCCCATTTGTAGGCGTCGTGGCGCTTCAGCACGATTTCGGTGCGCGGCTGCCAGCTCTCGAAGCACCATGGGCCGGTGCCGTCGATCGCCTTGATGCCGTAATCCTTGCCGAGCGCCTCAACGCTTTCCTGGTTGTGGATCGCCGTAGTGAACATGGTGAGCTGGAGCAACAGGTCGGCGAACGGTTCGTTCAGTTCGTATTCCACGGTGTAGGGATCGGGTGCGCGCAATTCCTTGATATTGCCGGCGCGCCAGGCGAGCGGCGCCTTGAGCTCGGAGCTGGTCAGGCGCTTGAAGGAATAGATCACGTCCGCGGCGGTGAACTTCTTGCCGCTGCAGAATTGCACGTCATCGCGCAGCTTGAAGGTATACAGCTTGCCGTCGGGGCTCAGCGTCCAGGACTTGGCGAGGTAGGGGATCGGCGTCTTGCCGTCCCAGTCCATCGCCACCAGCGTGTCCTGGAACATGTTGACGATATCGGAGGTCGGCGACCAGGTCGTGCGCTGGCCGTCGTAATGCGGTGCGTCGAGCGACTTCATCACCTTCAGAGTTTGCGCTTCGGTCGCCGAAGACGCTCCGACAACTCCCAGCAGCGCCACAGCGGTCGTGAAAATGCCACGCATCGTCGTTTGCTCCCTTGTTGATTGTCTAAAGCGACGCGTCCAGCCCCTTGTAGAAGGTGTTCTGGTAGATCATGTGCGGCCGGGCACCCTTGATCTTCTTGTTGGCCACCTGGTGCATGTTGATGTTGAGAACCGGCATCCACAGGTGCTCCTGCATGACCTTCTGCTGGACCAGCGCGTAGTATTTGGCGCGATCGGCCTCGGTCAGAGCCGAGCGGCCCAGCTTCAGCCACTCGTCGGTCTCGGCGTCCTTCCAGTTCATCCGGTTGGGCGTCGGAATGTTGCGGGAATCGAAGTAGATGTTCATCAGGTCGCCGGCCGATAGGTAAGGCACCGTCACCGACCAGATCTCGTAGTCCTGCTCGGCCATCTTGACGGGCGCGATGGTCGAGTCCAGCGGGTTGAGCCGCCAGTCGATTCCGACCTTTCTGAGATAGCCCTGGATCGCGTCGCCGACCCGGGCGGAATTGGCGTTGGCCGTGAAGTAAACCCTTGGCGCCAGCCTGACGCCATCCTTCTCGCGGACACCGTCGGCGCCGGGTTTCCAGCCGGCCTCATCGAGCAGTTTCTTGGCGCGCTCGACGTCTTCCTTGACGATATCAGCGGTCCTCGGATCGTGGTCGAGCGCATCCTTGTCGACGACCGTAAAAGCCGGATCGGCGTTGCCCAGCAGGATGGCCTTGGCGATCTCGGCGCGGTTGATGGCGATGCTCATGGCCTCGCGCACGCGCTTGTCGGCGACCATCGGCCGCGTCGCCTTGAAACCGAAGTAGAGCAGCTGGAAGTTGGGCTTCGCCTCGGTCACCGTCAGCATCGGGGCGGTCTTGGCCTGGGCGATGAACTGCGCCGGAAACTGGTGGGTGACGTCGAACTGGCCGGCCATCATCGCAGCGACGCGGCTGGAATCCTCGGGGACGATCTTGACGACCAATTTCTCGAATTTCACCGGGCCCTTGTTCTTGTACATCGACGGGCCCCATTTGTAGGCGTCGTGCCGCTTCAGCACGATTTCGGTGCGCGGCTGCCATGAATCGAAGCACCACGGCCCGGTGCCGTCGGCGCCCTTGATGCCGTAGTCCTTGCCCAGCGCCTCCACGCTTTCCTTGTTGTGGATCACGTTGGTGAACATGGTGAGCTGCAGCAGCAGCTCGGAGAACGGCTCCTCGAGTTCGTACTCGACGGTGTAGGGATCTGGCGCGCGCAATTCCCTGATGTTGCCGGCGCGCCAGGCATACGGCCCCTTGGTTGCAGGGTCCTTGAGCCGCTTGAAACTGTAGACCACGTCCTCGGCCGTAAATTTCTTGCCGCTGCAGAACGACACGTCGTCGCGCAGCTTGAAGCTGTAGGTCCTGCCGTCGGGGCTCACCGTCCAGGATTTGGCGAGGTAGGGAATCGGCGTGCGGCCGTCCCAATCGAGCGCCACCAGCGTGTCCTGGAACATGTTGACGATATCGGAGGTCGGCCCCCAGGTGGTGCGCTGCGCGTCGTAGTGCGGCGCGTCGATGCCCTTCATCAAGGTGAGTGTCTGGGCCGATGCGGAAGCCGAAATGCCCAGCGCGAATGCCACGGCCAGAACCGTTCTGATCATGTTTGCAGCCTCGGATCGAGGACGTCGCGGAAGGCGTCGCCCAGAAGATTGGCGGCCAGCACGATCACGAAGATCGCGCAGCTCGGGATGGTCGCGATGTGCGGCGCCATGAACAGGAAGTCGCGGCCCTGGGCCGCCATCATGCCGAGTTCGGCGGTCGGCGGTTGCGCACCCATGCCGAGGAAGCCGAGTGCCGAGCCGATCAGGATGATCTGGCCGAAGCGCAGGGTCAGGAACACGAAGATCGTCGAAATGCAGTTGAGTGTCAGGTAGCGCCAGATCAGCGCCCCGTCCGACACGCCCACGGCGCGGCCGGCTTCCATGAATTCCTGGCCCATGACGCCGACCGCAGCACCTCGCGCCACCCGCGCGACATCGGGCACGGTGGCAACGACCAGCGCGATGACCACGGCGGTGAGGCCTGCTCCGAAGATCGCGGCCACCGCGAGCCCGATCAGGATCGCCGGGAACGCCAGCATCACGTCGACCAGCCGCATGATCCAGCCGTCGAGCCGCCGGTAGTAGGCGGCCAGGATACCCAGAACGCCACCGATCAAGCCGCCGACGATTACGCCGACCAGCCCGAGCATCAGCGTGCTGCGCGTACCGAAGATGACGCGGCTCAGGATGTCGCGACCGGTGTTGTCGGTGCCGAACCAGTGCTCGGCGCCGGGCGGCTGCATCACCTTGGTGAGGTCGGTGAAGTAGGGATCGTAAGGCGCGATCCATGGCGCCAACAGCGCCGCCAGCACGATTCCCGTGAGCAGCAGCGCGGCCGTCGCCGCCACCCGGTCGCGCGCCAGGCGACGCATGATACCGGCGCGGGCGAACACCGCTGTTTCGTGCTCCAGCGCAAAGGGGGGATCGAGAACCTCGACGCTCATCGGCGCTGCACCCTGGGATCGAGATAGACGTAGAGCACATCGACCAGGAGGTTGATCGACAGGAAAGCGACGGCGAGGATCATGATCGCGCCTTGCGCCGTCGGAAAATCGCTGGAGACGATGGCGCCGACCGCGAGCCGGCCGACGCCGGGCCATGAGAACATGGTTTCGGTGACCACCGCGCCGCCCAGCAGGAAGGCCGCCTGCAGCCCGATCAAAGTGACGACCGGGATCATGGCATTGCGCAGCGCGTGATGGACGATCACCACCGTCTCGCGCAGTCCCTTGGCGCGTGCCGTGCGCACGAAATCGGCGCCCAGCACTTCCAGCACGGCGGTGCGTGTCAGCCGCGCGATCGGGCCGATCAGCACGAGGCCCAGGGTCGTGGCGGGCAGGATCAGGCTCGGCAATCCGCCGGCCCATACCGGTCCGGTGCGACCGGTGAACGGCAGCAACGCCCACTTGAAACCGACATACTGGATCAGGATCAGGCCGATGAAGAACACCGGCATGGAAACCCCTGCCACCGAGCAGGCCATGATGACGCGATCGGCGAGGCGGCCGCGATTCACCGCCGCCAGCGTTCCGAGCGCGAGACCGCTGGGCACCGCGATCAGCATCGCCCCCAGCATCAGCTCGACGGTCGGGCCGATGGTCATCGCCAGTTCTTCGCTCACCATCCTGTTGGAAATGATCGAGCGGCCGAGATCGCCACGCAGGACGCGCAGGATGTATTCAAAGAACTGCACGGGGATCGGGCGGTCGAGGCCAAGCTCGAGGCGGATAGCGGCGATGGTCTCGGCCTTGGCGTCCGGCCCGGCGATGATCATCGCCGGATCGGCCGGCACCACCTGCAGCAGGCAGAAACAGAGAAAGAGAACCCCGAGCAAAGCGGGGAAGGAAATCAGCAGACGATGGACAATCTGTTGTCCCATGCGACGCCAACGGACCGGTTAGGCCATAGGGAATCGCTCCGCCGCGCGTGCCGACGTTGTGCAGTCCCCTCCCTGGCAGCCGCGCTTCGTCCGACGTGCGCGGCTTTTGATTGTACGGGAATACTGGCACGCGTTGGACGCGGCGTCACGCCCAATCTGTCAAACCGTTTCCAACTGCGCGCCCTTGTCGCGTGCAACCTCAATGATGCCTTGTGGCGTGAGTGCGCGTGCGCGACGGAGGCAAGTCGATCTGGCATTCTTCAGAGATAGCCGAAGCCCGGTTTAATTCCGCCACGCGATAAATGCGGACGTCGTGAAGAGTCGATACCGGAATTCGATTTTGCAGGATGCGCTTCAGCGCAGGCCTTCATATACCATGAAGCCGCGCGCGACCGCGAGTTTGCGCAATGCGCGCGGAACGAATTTTTGCCGCTGGTGACCGATGTAACGCCACGACGTCAGTTTGAAATCCCTGAGCTGGCGGCGATCGCTTTCGAACGGCGCCAGCAATCCGGTCAGGCTCAGCGGCGTGTGCGCGCGGGTGTTGAACGGCAGCAGCAGCAATTCCAGATGCGCCGGCCTGCCGTCCTCCGAGACGGCGGTGATGCCGGCGACCGCGGCCAGCATTTCTTCCGATACCACGGCGATGATGTCCTCGATCTCGCGGCGGCCGTCGGCTGCAAACAGCGCGGAAAAACTGCGGTCCTTCAGATCGCAGCCGAGCAGGGCGCAAACGCGCGTTCCGGCGACGCGAAACGGGTAGCCGGCGGTGCTGTCGTAAGACAGCACGAAGATATCGCCGAGCAGCTCGCGCACCGCGCCGGGCTCGATCTCGCTGCGGTCGGGGGCGCGCGCGCCGCCGCGCTTCTCGTCCCAATAGCCGTAGAACTCGCGGCTTGATGGATGCTTCATTGTTCGGCCTTGCCCCTCGCGTCCCGCTCGGTGGGACACATCTGTCCCGGTTTCGCGCACGCGCATTCCCCGGGTTGTTTTGCAAGACAGGCTTTGCAGCGTCCATGCCGCCGCCGCGTTTTCACGGACCAGGCGGCGTCTTTGCGCCGTTAACGTTAAGTTAACTATGAGCTTGGGGATCGGTGCGGAGCTGGCTAGGGTCCGACCGCTCTGGTTCGCCGGTTTTCTCAACGCGTGTTCCGCAAAAGTGTGTACGGTTTTGCGATCAGAACACGCGCCGATTACCGGTTGAGAGCATTTTCCTACGGAAAATGCTTTCGGGCCGGCGAGTTGTCACACAGGCGGCGTCAAACAGTTTGGTCGTCGTGCGGGGAGGGGTGGGGATTTCACCCGGGGCCTCAGCACGAGAAGATCAGCACGGACGAGGGAGGGTGTTCTCAGCACCCTCCCTTTTTTTTGCGTCTCGTGTCGGAGCAGCGCCATGCGCGTCGAAGACGCGCATGAACTCGCTTATGGGGCGCTGCCCCGCGTCCGGGGTGCGCGATTTGCGCCCTTGCGCCCCCCGGCCAAGCCGCCTATTGGGGCGCAATCGCTCCCGTGAGCCGCTTGCTTCAGGTCTTGAGCCCTTGGAATCCCCGCCAGAATTGCCGCAGGACAGCCCAAGCGAACCGATCCTGACGCTGCCCGGCGCGCTGACCGCCTATGTGCTGCTGCTTGCGGTCATTCACTTGCGCGTGCTGCTGCCGCCCGATCTGGAATACTGGACCATCGAGGTGTTCGGCTTCATTCCGAAACGCTACGATTCCGCGCTGCTGGCGATCAGCTTTCCGGGCGGTACCGGCGCCAATGTCTGGACTTTCGTCACCTATTCGCTGCTGCACGCCAATCTCAGCCATATCGGTTTCAACGTGCTGTGGCTGCTGCCGTTCGGCAGCGCGCTGGCGCGCCGCTTCGGTGCGTTCAGGTTTTTCGCCTTCATGGCGGTGACCGCGGCAGCCGGAGCGCTGGCGCATCTCGTCACCCATGAACACGCGCTGGCGCCGATGATCGGCGCCTCGGCGTCGGTGTCCGGTGCGATGGCGGCAGCGATCCGCTTTGCCTTCGTGCAGGGAAGCTTCCTGTCGTTCAGCCGCGGCGACGCCGATGCCGCGGCGCGCGTACCGGCGCTTTCGCTGATGTGTGCGTTTCGCGACCCGCGCGTGCTCGGCTTTCTCGCGGTCTGGTTCGGCGTCAACATCATCTTCGGCATCGGTTCGATTGCGATAGGCACCGACGGCGCCAGCGTCGCCTGGCAGGCGCATATCGGCGGGTTTTTCGCAGGGTTGGTGTTGTTTTCGCTGTTCGATCCGGTCCCGCGCGCGGCTGCCGATGCCGCGGATACGACATCCCCTGACGTATCTGATCGCGGCTGATCGTCGCTTGCGGCGCAACGCGATTTCATTCATCATTGCTGTTCTGTGTAGCAGGGCTTGAGCCCGCTGACGTGCTTAATAGCCGTGCTTGCCGAACGCGCCTGCAACGAAATCGGCGCTGGGCTGTTGACTGAAGACTCAAGGGAACAAAGGCCGCGCTCGCTCAAGGGCGCGATCTGCTTCAGGGAGACGACAATGACGGTACGTGCAATTCTCGATACCAAAGGCCATCACATCGAGAGCGTCGAGCCGGACGCCAAGCTCTCGGCCGCGATCAAGATCCTGGCGGAGCGGAAGATCGGCGCCGTACTGGTGATGAGCAAGGGCCGCATCGAGGGCATCCTGTCGGAGCGCGACATCGTGCGCGTGCTCGGCGAACGCGGTGCGAGGGTGCTCGACGAACCGGTCAGCGCAGTGATGACGCGCAAGGTCGTCAGTTGCAGGCAGGCCGACACGGTCGCCGCGATCATGGAAATGATGACGCTCGGCAAATTCAGACATCTGCCTGTCGTCGAGGAGGGAATGGTCGTCGGCCTGATTTCGATCGGAGATATCGTCAAGTGGCGGGTCAGGGAATTCGAGAACGAGCAGGAAGCGCTGCGCGATTACATCAAGACCGCCTGATTGAGGCTGCCGCCATCACTGCGTCTTGTCGACGCCAGCATCCGGCTCGCCGGGCACTGGCGCCAGCATGTGGATGGCTTCCTGGATGGAATCGATGGCGCGCTCGGCAGCGCGTGCGCCATGGGCAATCAGATCATCGGCGCGATGGAAATCGAACCAGCCGATTTGATTGACGCGGGGCGTGATCAGCAAATCCGGCGGATCGCCGGCGAGGCGCGCGCGGGTGATGCGATCCTGCATGATGTTGAAGGCGTCGACCATGACCGAGGAAATGCCTGGCCGTCCGCCGCTGCCGAAAAACTCGCGTTTCATGGTGCGCTCGGCGGAAAACAACCTGCCGAAGCCGCGCTTCGACGGTGCCGGCTCGGCTGCCGCCGTCGCCGCCGGCGTGCCGGTCGTCGGGCCGTGGGCGTAGATCGTGGTGGAAAAGATGTCGCTGGAGAGATTGGCGGCGATCACGATTTCCGCCCCGAGCGCGCGCGCCGCCGACACCGGCACCGGGTTGACCAGCGCGCCGTCGACCAGCCAGCGATCGCCGACCTGCACCGGGGAGAAAATCCCGGGCAGCGCATAGGAAGCGCGCATCGCATCGACCATGCGGCCATGGGTCAGCCAGATCTCGTGACCGGTGCGGACTTCGGTCGCAACGGTAGCGAATTTCAGCGGCAGCTCCTCGATCAGGGTCGGTCCGATGGCGGCTTCCAGTTGCGATGCCAGTCGGTCGCCGCCGATCAGGCCGGAGCCGTTGAGGCGGATGTCGAGATAGCCGAGGATATTGCGCGGCTGCAGGCTGCGCGCCCATTTCTCCAGCGTATCGAGTTGCCCGGCGGCATAGGCGCCGCCGACCACCGCGCCGATCGAAGTGCCGACCACGACGTTGGGAACGATGCCGTGGGCCAGCAATGTCCTGAGAATCCCGATATGGGCAAAACCGCGGGCGGCACCGCCACCCAGCGCCAATCCGATGACCGGCCGCCTGATGCTGCCCAGCCCCACCTTGTCCTGGCCGTCGGCGTCTGCCTGCCCGCGCCCAATCAAACGCTTCAGCACCTGATATCTCCTTGCCGGACAAGCCCTTTTGTCAGGGCTTCAGCCCGCCGGCATGCACGCATAAGCATAGTTCGTGCCGTCGACCGGCCTAGGCAGGGATTGTGACCGCAGCGCGACCGCACGATAACACTGGCCTAACTCTTGGCTAACTATTGGCTAACTCTTGGACTGTTTTCGGGTTCCATGGCCGGAACAGGTTGGAACGCTTTGTCACAGGCTTGAATTTGCCGCGTTTTCAGTGAAAAGCATGCTCCATGACCTCAGGGGGTAAAGTGATCGTTGGATCCGGGCGGGACGGACGTCTGTTCCCGGCGCTTGCGCTTGCGGCAATGCTGGTCTCGATGATGGCCGCGCCGGCCTCGGCGCAGATGTTCAGCGACCGGCCACCGCCGGTGCCGCCGGCGTCGGTCCCGGAACCGCTTTCCGGACCGGCGATGAATCTGGCCCCGCCGTCCGGTCCGGCGTCGACTCCGAATCTGCCCGCACCTTTGACGCAGCCGCCGATCGCCGCGGTGCCGCCGGTGGTTCCGCCGCCGGGCGCATCGACCGCCGGCCAGGCCGTGCTGTCACTGACGGCGCGCTACGGCAAGGACCTGCCGGTCATCAACAGCGGACTGGTGTGGCGGGTGTTCGCGGACAAGCCGGATGAGACCGGCGTTTTCAAACTGATCCGCGAGGACCGCGGCGCCACGCCCAACATCGTGCTGCCGCCGGGCGGCTACGTCGTCCATGTCACGATGGGTCTGGTCAGCGCGGTGCGGCCGGTGACGCTGAAGTCCGAGACCGACCGCGAATCCTTCGTGCTTCCGGCAGGGGGCCTGCGCATCGAGGGCCGCGTCGGCACCAGCAGGATTCCGCCGAACCAGATTTCCTTCGCGATCTACAAGGGCAGCCAGTTTGACGGCGGGGACCGCGCCTCGCTGGTGCCGAACGTCGCCGCGGGCGACGTCGCGCTGCTGCCGGAGGGCATCTACTACATCATATCGAACTACGGCGACGCCAATTCAGTGGTGCGCTCCGATATCCGTGTTCAGGCCGGCAAGCTGACCGACGTGGTCATCACCCATCGCGCCGCGGTGATTACCCTGAAACTGGTCGGCGACAAGGGCGGCGAGGCGTTGGCGAACACCGCATGGTCGGTGATTACGCCGGGCGGCGACGTCATCAAGGAATCGATCGGCGCATTTCCCCGCGTCGTGCTGTCCGAAGGCGAATATCGCGCCATCGCCAAGAACGAGGGCAAGGTGTTCGAGCGTCCATTCAACGTCGTCAACGGCGTTGACGGCGAGGTTGAGGTCGTCGCGCGGTAGTTCGGCGCCTCTCGATGACTTCCGATTGTCATAGTCGCTAGAGCGGACTAACCATCGCAACATTTGAAACTGTCATAATCGCCGGATCGGCGTACCGCTCCCGCAATTTTTACACTGCGTTAAACCCGCCTGCATTGGATGCGTCAGGGTTGAACATTCGCGCTGTGGGGAATGACATGATTGCGGCCAAGAAATCATCCGACAAATGCAACACCGAAATGTTCGATGATGTTCCCGTTCTGCAGCGCAAATGGCAGGCAGCGTTGCGGCCCGGCGAAGGGCTGCCGCGCTATGAAGATGTGATGCTGGGCAGCCTCGGTCGCCTGGCGGATCATATCGTCCTGCTGAAGAACAATCACGACGTGCTCGAAGTATCGCGCACCGGCCGCCCCCACCCTCGCCGCGGCGCACTGTGTGCGCGATGGCGTGGTCCAGACCTACGATATTCTGGCGCTGCCGACGTCCTCGCGTTGGGGCGGCGCCCTGGTCGGGGTCTACGTCGACGAGCGGGAACTACAGTATAATTTGCTGGATGCGATTTTTTCCAGCACCGATGAAGCTGTCCAACTGGCGGCATCTCAAGGCCGATGGCGGCGAGATCCAGGTGCTGACATTAGGACGGCGCGTGGCGTTCGACGGTCGCGACGGTTTTCTCGTGGCCGTTGTCGACATCACCGAACGGCGCAAGGCCGAGGCCCGGATCGCCCATATGGCGCATCACGATGGCCTGACGAATCTGCCGAACCGGGAGCTCTTTCAGGATCGTCTCAAGCAGGCGCTGGAACAGGGGCAGCCGCCGCGCTTCGAAGGCGGCGTGAGATGCGGCCGAGAACCGGGTCAAGCCCCGTTATGACGAGTCTGTAGAACGGCCTAAAACCGCGTCACGATTTCGGCGAGCGCCGGGCGCGGCCGGTCTTCGCTCGGCTTCGATGGCGTGCCGATGTGAATGAAGCCGGCGAGCTTCTCGTCCGGCTTCAAACCGAGTCCGTCCAGCACGTCGCGATCGAAGGCGAACCAGCCGGTCAGCCAGTTCGCGCCGTAGCCGAGGGCGGTTGCCGCGGTCACGATGTTCATGGCGCTGGCGCCGGCGGATAATTCCTGTTCCCAGGCCGGCACCTTGGGATGCGGCTTCGTGAAGCTGACCACGGCAATCACCAGCGGGGCATCCATCAGCCGCTGCTTTTCGACCTCGACCTCGGCTGCCGGCGCCTGCGGGTTCTTGCGCGCGAAAACCTGCGCGATCACCGCACCGGCGCGCGCGCGCCCGTCGCCTTCGAACACGATGAAGCGCCACGGCGTCAGCTTGCCGTGATCGGGTACCCGCGCGCCGATGGTCAGAATGGTCTCGAGCTCGGCAGCCGAGGGGCCGGGACCGCTCATCTCGCGCGGTTTCACCGAACGGCGAATCTTCAGGAGTTCGAGGGCGTCGGGCATCGAGGTTCCAGTGCTTCAAGGGTGTGCAGCACATATCTGCATCTGCGAGGCGATAGCAAGCCGCAGCGGTTTATCAGACCTCCAGTCTGGCATTTCCGGTCGAACAGCCCGGAGATCGAGGCGATGAGCCGGATCATTGATCCCTGTCAAAGAGCACCGAAGAAATGCGCGTATCGTATTACGATCTTACCCTATCGGACCCCTGCCCATGGAATCGAGAAAGATCGATCACGAGGCGACGGAGGGGCATCCGGTCGACCGAAATCCTGTCAGCGCGGTCAAGCTCCCGGCGGTTCTCACCGCCAGCATCGATGCGTGGGCCAGCGCCCATGCCGTCAATCGCTCCGAGGCCATCAGGCAGCTGGTAGAGTTGGGCCTGAAATCGGAAACGACGGCCAGAGTCAAGCTGGCCTCGCACCAGGATGCTGTTGCTGTCGAGGAACTGGCGGCGAGCCAGCTTGACCAATTCATCGATCCGGACACGCCGCAGGAAGAGCGCAACCGGCGCATTCAACGGCTCACGGAAGGGCCGCCGGAATTCGTCGGTCTGCGTATCGACCTGCCGAAACGAGGATCCTGAAGGGACGGAGTCATCTCGGGATCGGGCCGGTCGCATGGAGCCTGTGGCTTGCGCGCTGCCGTGCCTCGCGCCGGCTGCGGGGGTCAGGCCGGATCCTGCTTGGCTGGCATCTTCGCCGCCCGCTCCAGCAGATCCTTGCCGAGATCTTCCAGAATCTGCCGGGTCGCCAGAAACAGGCTGTGGCCCTGGTCGGTTTCGATCGCCAGCGCCACCACCGTCGGCTGATTGGGATCCGGGATCAGCTGGTAAGCCCGGATCGGATAGGCCGGCAGTTCCTGTTCGTTGGTTGTCGGTCCCCGCGCCATCAGGTTTCCAGCCTCGCCCGCTTCACCTCCGGCGGCGTCGCTTCCTCGACCAAGGCGGCCAGCGCCTCGGCGGTAGGCATTACCGTCTGCCCTTCGCTGCCCAGCCGCCGGATCGAGACCGAATGGCTCTCGGCTTCCTTCTTGCCGACCACCAGCAGCGCCGGAATTTTCGCCAGCGAATGTTCGCGGACTTTGTAGTTGATCTTCTCGTTGCGCAGATCGATCTCGACGCGCAGCCCGGCGCGCCGCGCCGCGGCCGCGACAACTTTCGCGTACTCGTCGCCCTCCGAAGTGATGGTGGTGACGACGGCCTGGATCGGCGCCAGCCAGAGCGGGAAATTACCGGCATAGTGCTCGATCAGGATGCCGATGAAACGCTCCATCGAACCGCAGATCGCGCGGTGCACCATGACCGGCGCCTTCTTGGAGCCGTCGGCGTCGATGTAGAACGCGCCGAAACGCTCCGGCAGGTTGAAGTCGACCTGGGTGGTGCCGCACTGCCAGTCGCGGCCGATGGCGTCGCGCAGCACATATTCGAACTTCGGCCCGTAGAACGCGCCTTCGCCGGGATTGATTTCGGTCTTGATGCGGTTGTGGCCCTGCGCCTGGATTTCCGAGAGCACGGTGGCCATCACCCGCTCGGCATGATCCCACATCTCGTCGGTGCCGACGCGCTTCTCCGGACGGGTCGAGAGCTTGACCGTGAGCTCGCCCTCGAAGCCGAAATCGGCATAGGTCGACAGGATCAGGTCGTTGATCTTGAGGCACTCGTCGGCGAGCTGTTGTTCGGTGCAGAACACATGCGCGTCGTCCTGGGTGAAGCCGCGCACCCGCATCAGGCCGTGCATCGCGCCCGACGGCTCGTAGCGATGCACTACGCCGAATTCCGCCAGCCGCAGCGGCAGGTCGCGATAGCTCTTCAGGCCGTGCTTGAAGATCTGCACATGGCCCGGACAGTTCATCGGCTTCAGCGCAAACCAGCGCTTGTCCTCGGCTTCGTCGCCGGCGGATTGCGCGGCGAACATGTTCTCGCGGTACCAGTCCCAATGCCCCGAGGTTTCCCACAGCGACTTGTCCAGAATCTGCGGCGCGTTGACCTCGCTGTAATCGCCGGTCAGCCGCCGGCGCATGTAGGAGATCAGCGCCTGGAAGATGGTCCAGCCCTTGGCGTGCCAGAATACCACGCCGGGACCTTCTTCCTGGAAGTGGAACAGGTCGAGTTCGCGGCCCAGTTTGCGATGGTCGCGCTTCTCGGCTTCCTCGATCTGCTTGAGATAGGCGTCGAGGTCTTCCTGCCTGGCAAACGCCGTGCCGTAGATCCGCGTCAGCATCGGATTGTTGCTGTCGCCGCGCCAGTACGCGCCCGCGACCTTCATCAGCTTGAAGGCGTTGCCGATCTTGCCGGTCGAGGTCATGTGCGGGCCGCGGCACAGGTCGAACCAGTCGCCCTGATAGTAGATCTTGATCGGCTCGTTGCCGGGAATGGCGTCGACCAGTTCGACCTTGAAGGCCTCGCCCTTGTCGCGGAACACCTGTTTGGTCTTCTCGCGGTCCCAGACGTCTTTTGTAAATGGTTTGTCGCGCGCGATGATCTCGCGCATTTTCTTCTCGATCGCCGCGAAATCTTCCGGCGTGAACGGCTCGTTGCGGAAGAAGTCGTAATAAAAACCGTTCTCGATCACCGGGCCGATCGTGACCTGGGTGCCGGGCCACAGCGCCTGCACCGCTTCGGCGAGCACGTGCGCTGCGTCATGCCGGATCAGCTCCAGCGCGCGGCCGTCGTCGCGGGCGATGAACTCGATCTTCGCGTCATGCTCGATGGCGTCGCCGAGATCCGACACCACGCCGTCCAGCGCCATCGCCACCGTGCGCTTGGCCAGCGACGGCGAGATGCCCTTGGCGATGTCGAGGCCGGTGATGCTTTTTGGGAATTCGCGCCTGGCGCCGTCGGGGAAGGTGAGGGCGATTTTCAGCTCGGGCTCCACCGGCTTGAGGTTGGTGAGGCTGTACTGGAATCCCGAGGCGGGGGCGTTCTTGTCCGGCATGGCTGTCTCCTTATGCTCACTCCTGCGAACGAGCGCAGGTAAGCGGGAACAGGGGGTATAGCAGGGGATTCGGGCGACGCAATCCGGCATTTCCGCGAAAATCGGCGATGTAATGGCTTCGGTATTGAAGGCCCGAAGCTCTCTGCGCGCAACGAGGCTCGGGTTGCGCTTTTGATGCAGTCGCCGGATCTCCGAGGCATCAGCGGCCGGGAATCGATAAAGCTCATGCCAGCGATGAGAAATAGTCCAGTGTGGCGTCCTTTCCTTTGCGCCGCTTCCGGCCTACATGCATCTGCATGAAAAATCCGCCCGCCGACGGCCATGTCCACCGCCGCTTCGCGCCCACTGCCCTGATGCTGGGAAATATCGTCACCGGTTGTTCCGTGCTGGCGCCGGCGGGCATGCTGAGCGAATTGTCCGGGGATCTCGGTGTCAGCATCCGCGACGCCGGTCTCCTGATTACATTCGGCGCGGTCATGCTGTGCATCGGCTCGCCGGTCACGGCGTGGCTGACCAGCCGGATCGAGCGCCGCACGCTGCTCACCGTGACGCTGGCGATACTTGCGCTCGGCAATGCCGCCTCGGCTTTCGCGCCTGACTATGCGAGCCTGCTCGCCATTCGCCTGGTCATGCTGGCGGTCGGCGCGCTCTATACCCCGCAGGCGGCCGGCACCGCCGCGCTCATTGTGCCGGCGGAGAAGCGCGGCAGCACCATCGCCTATATTTTTCTCGGATGGTCGCTGGCCGCGGCGATCGGCTTGCCGCTGATCGCCTTGATCGCCGGCCGCTACGGCTGGCGCACGGTGTATGGCGGCATCGGCGTGATCGGCTGTTTCAGTTTCCTGTTGCTGGCATGGCGCCTGCCGGGCGGACTGATCGGCGCGCCGGTGGATCTCAAGACATGGGCCGATGTCGGGCGTAACCGGATGATCGTGTTGCTGCTGTCGATCACGACGCTGCACATGTCCGGCCAGTTCGTGGTGTTCACCTTCATGGGACCGCTGCTGACCAGGCTGACGCAGGCAGGTGCCGATGAGATCGGGCTGGTATTTGCGCTCTATGGCGTGTTCGGATTCATCGGAATCGCGATCGCCACCCGCATCGTCGATGCCTGGGGGGCCTATAAAACCTCGCTGCTGTTCACCTTGATGATGCTGACCGGCATGGCCGGATGGGCGCTCAGCGCCGGCATCTACCCGCTGATGGCCTGCTCGGTCGCGATCTGGGGACTGGGGTTTGCCTCGACCAACTCGATGCAGCAGGTCAGGTTGATTACTACCGCGCCGGCGCTCGCATCGGCTTCGGTATCGCTCAATACCTCGGTGTTCTATG